>CAMLLA010000220.1 GCA_946480525.1 uncultured Asticcacaulis sp.
GAATATCGATGTGCGCGACGGCAAAGGCCAGCGGTTCGGGCAGGGCTGCCAGTTCGGTATGGTGAATGCCGATCAGGCGCAGATAGTCCGAACGCCCGCGCTCGAAGAACTTCATGTAGTTGGCGTAGTAGACGACGCCAGAGAAATCCGTGTCTTCGTAATAGACGCGGACCAGCAACTGGTGTTCGCCGTCGACGATCTGGCCGCTGAGGGACTGGGTGGGGATTTCTGACATCGGGCTCGTGGGGTTTCTGAGCGAAAGTAAGAAGCCCCACCACCACATCTCGCCCATGCAAGCATGGTCTCGTGCGGGCCCCCTCTCCATGCTTCGCACAGGGAGGAGGTAAAGAGCGCAATCTCTCCTCCCTGTCGCGTAGCGATGAGGGGGACCGCACGAGTAAGACATTGCGTCAGCAATGGCGAGCGAGATGTGGTGGTGGGGGGTCTCGCCGATCTATCTTAAGGCGTATCGCGATAACGGCAAACCTCATAACGCATGCCCTTGCGCGCCACGGGCCCCTTGTGTTCGTACCGCAGATAATAGCCGTCCGAGCCATAGAACGGCCAGAAGGGCAGCCCATCGCCGTTCGGATTGCCCGTTTTGGCGAACCGGGCCCAATGTCCCAGCAGCGGCGGCCATTGGCGCGGCGCCTTGTCATCCGGCCGGTGATTGAAGACAAAGGCCAGCTCTGAACCGTGGTGGGCGATCCCTCCCGAGGCATCGACGTCGAGCTGATAGAGCCAGGTGTCGTGGCCCGACGCATTGACCTGCCACGCCGTCCAGTCCGACGGACAGCGCATCATCAGGTCGGTCGACAGCTGCATGGCCGTATCGCCCAGGACCGGGTCCGGCTTGGCGCGCAGCCTGGTATCGATGCCGTAGAAGCTCAAAACCTTCATGCGATTGGGGCCGAAAGCTTCGTGTATCGTCGGATAGATGGCGTCTTCGCCGCCGTGCAGGCCCAGTTCCTGTGCCGAGGTGCCGATGATCAGCGGCACCTTCGCCTGTTTGTGTGCGCGGAAGACCTCATAGGGCGACTGGGGCAGGACATGGCCGTCAACCACGGCCTGAAGCCAGATGAAACTGGCGTCGTCGACTGGAGGAGTAAGCGTGTCGGCCGTTTCCTGAAGGGCAACCGCCGGGGCATTGCGCAGCGCTTCCAGGGCGTCGCGCCCGGCCGGGTCGCCCTGGCCGGACCGCCTTGCCAGTTCGATCCCCATGGCCTCGTTCTCGGCAAGCGAACGCGGCGGCAGGCCGAACTGCGGCGGTCCGCTCTGAATAATCGCCTTGTCGAACAGTCCGTCGGCCAGCGGCGAGGCCATCAGCAAGCCGACATCCTGCGCGCCGGCGCTATGGCCGAACAGGGTGACATTGGATGGGTCGCCGCCGAAGGCCGCGATATTGTCGCGCACCCATTCCAAAGCCTTGATCTGGTCCATCAGGGCATAATTGCCCGACGCCCCCTTGCCCTCGGCCGTCAGCGCCGGATGCGACAGGAACCCGAACACGCCGAGACGATACTGGACCGAAACCAGCACTACGCCTTCGTCGACCAGGCCCGACATGACCGTCCCTGCCCCGTTACCGGCACGGTTGGCGCCGCCGTGGACGAAGACCATGACCGGCAAGGGCGCATCCGGATGCATTTCCGGCGTGCGAACTTCGAGATAGAGGCAGTCCTCGGAACTGGTCTTGGCCATATCGGCATTCCAGCCGTAGGAGACCTGAAGACAGGCCGGTGCGCTGCGGGTTTCATACCTGACGCCCGTCCATGCCGCAGGCGCCTGCGGCGGCGTCCAGCGAAGGTTGCCAACGGGCGGGCGCGCGAAAGGGACAGCCTTGAAAACGACCGAGCCGTCGTCCAGGCGCTCGCCGCCGATCCGGCCGCCAGCGACGGTGACTTCGACATCGCCGCGCGGACCATCGGCCATGGGCGATGGGGCGATGGCCTGAGTGTCAGCGGGGGCCTCAGCTTGTGTTTCCTGCGGATAATCTTCGGCGCGCCAGCTCTTGGCCGACGCCTTTTTGACCACGGCCGTATTGCCCTTGAAGCTGCCACGCCAGCGCTTGGACTGCGCATCGGCCGTACCCGCGATAAGGCACAGGGCAGCGGCCATCAGCGCAAGCTTCGATGTCATGGATTTAGCAGTCATGGCCGGCTCCGTTATATTCGGCCAACTGTATATGCTTAACGGCCCTGCTGCCAGAGCTGAGCCGCACCACGCACGCCGGACGAATCGCCCCATTTGGCCGGGGCCAGCACCGCCGACCAGGAATCACTGAACACGTAAGGGCGGATCTTTCCTGGCAGGCGATCATAGAGTTCCTGCACATTGGACAGGCCGCCGCCGAAGATGAAGGCATCGGGATCGATCATGTTGATCGCGACGGCCAGGGCCCGGCCCAGACGGTCGACCAGACGGTCGAAGGCGGCATCGGCATCCGGGTCGCCGGCGCGCATGGCCTCGATGATCTGTTCGCCCTTCATGGCCCGGCCGGTAACGTGATGGAAGTCACGGGCAAAACCGGAACCGGACACCCAGGTTTCCAGGCAGCTCTTCTGGCCGCACCAGCAAGTTGGCCCCGGGAATTCATCGGGTTGCGGCCAAGGCAAAGGCATATGCCCCCACTCGCCGGTAACGCCGTTGGCGCCTTCAACCAGGCGGTTGTCGACGACCAAGCCGCCACCGCAGCCGGTGCCGATAATGATAGCGAAAACGGATTTCAGCCCCTTGCCGGCGCCGTCGATGGCTTCGGACAGGGCCAGGCAATTGGCGTCATTGGCCAGACGGACCGGGCGCTGCAGAGCGGCCTCAAGGTCTTCTCGGAAGGTCTTGCCGTTCAGCCAGGTGGAATTGGCATTGCGCATCACGCCCGTGCGCGGGCTCACCGATCCGGGAGCGCCGACACCGATTGTGCCGATACGATGGGCGAGATTGGGATCTTTCTGGCGAGCTTCGGTTTCGACACGATTGATCAGTTCGCACACCGTGCGGATGGCGTCGTGGTAGTTGCCGGGATTGGGCTCTCTCTGCCGAGACAGGAAATCTCCGTCCTGCGACAGGGCAGCGGCTTCGATCTTCGTGCCGCCAAAATCAACACCGACATACAACATTCAAAAGGTCCTGCTAGCGATTGTTATGTATCCCGTCCTGTGGCCGGACGGCTTTTTTACGTCAGGAGTGTGGCCTCCGGCGCGTCATCTCAGTGACGTCGCCGGAGGCCGTTACGCTTAGTCTAACGCAAGCTTTGGCCTTAGTGGCCGCCGCTGACGCCCTCTTCGATTGCGTGGGTCGGTGCCTTGCGACAGGCGAACGAGAACCACAACACGTAGATGTAGCAGATCAGCGGAGCGATGAAGCCCAGCGACATCGAGCCGGTCAGTTCCTGGATCTTGGCGAAAGCCAGCGGCAGGAAGGCGCCACCAACGATGGCCATGCAGAGCAGGCCCGAGGTCGCCGAGGTCGGCGCGGTCGAACGCTGCAGGGTCAGGGTGAAGATGGTCGGGAACATGATCGAGTTGAACAGGCCGATCAGCAGGGCCGCGAAGGCCGGGATCAGACCGGACGTATTCGGCACCGAGGTCAGGATGACATTGATCATGCCGGTCGATTCTGTGGGAACCAGGTCCTTGGTGAAAATGACGACCAGCGACAGCGCAATGGCACCTACTGCCACGAGGGTCAGCATGATATAGTCGCGAACGACCTTGAGCAGCGCCGAGCCGGCGAAACGGCCGATCATGGCGAACAGCATGTAGAAGGTGGTCAGCTGGCCAGCCGACTGGGCTTCAATGTTCAGGATGTTCTTCTGCTCAAGGAACAGCAGCAGGTTGAGCGAGATGGCGACTTCAGCGCCGACGTACAGGAAGATGCCGATCGAACCGAGATTGGCCCACTTGGAACGCAGGGCGCTGAATGGCGACACCAGCTTGCCGGTCTTGGGTGCAGCAGCTGTGATCTTCTTGCGCACCAGGAAAATGGCGAAGATGAACAGGGCCAGGGCGACGCCGATGGCGAGGTATACGTTCGAAACGAAGCCCAGGGCCTCCTCGCGCATGACGTCGGTGATGACCACGTCCTTTTCGAAGATGGCGCCATTGAGCAGGAACTTGGCGCCGAAGAACAGGCCACAGGCAGCGCCCAGGCTGTTGAACGACTGCGACAGGTTCAGCCGGAACGCCGAATCCTCAGGCTTGCCCATCGAGGCGATCAGCGGGTTGGCCGCGACCTGCAGCAGGGTCACGCCGGACGCCATGACGAACAGAGCAACCAGGAAAATGGTGTAGATGTGAACGTTGGCAGCCGCGATGGCCATGAAACATCCGGTCACGATGGCGCCCAGACCGACCATCACCGAGTTGGCGTAGCCAAACTTGGACAGGAAGGCTGCCGACGGCAGCGACATGACCCCGTAGGCGATGAAGAAGGCAAAGCCGGTCAGGTTGGCCTGGACGGGCGTAAGGGTGAAGACGGTCTTCATGGTCTTCAGAAGCGGGTCTAGCAGGTTGGTGACCAGCGCCCATATGAAGAAGAGACACGTTACATAGACCACAGCGAGCGCAAGGCCGCCGCCGGGTTTAGCCGTTGCTGAGGAAGAGGACATATACCTACCTGTGCACAGTTATGGTGAAAGCCGGCGCACACCTAGCCTCCCCCGATTAAATAAATCAAATTGCAAAAAATGACTCTTTGCAAGTGCATTCGGCGAAAAATGTGCGTTTCTTCCGCCGTTACCGACTTTTATCACATCGCCGCACCACCGCCAGACCGCGCGCCTCAGGAGGGAGCGCGGTACAGGGGCGGCGAAGCCGCGACTTCGGCGCTGCCAAGACTCAGCCGCACCGTTAACCACCGCCGATCCTTACGTCAGCATTGCCTGTGCGGCAAGGCATGTTAGCGATAACGTCGATAATAATCAGACAATTGAGGCTTCTATTGTCACCGCTGTCAGTCTTGATGTTTCAAGGATTTCTCAAGTTTTGACTTGACCCAATGCCATAAGATGGGCTTTGTGCCCGCGCTCAAAATCCCTTCCCAGACGAAGAGTCGCGCCCTTGAAAATCCTTCGCCGCCGTAAAACCAAGATCGTTGCCACACTCGGGCCTGCAAGCTCGAACCTGGAGATGATGACGCAACTCCTGCACGCCGGCGCCGATGTGTTCCGTTTGAATTTCAGCCACGGCAGCCATGAGGATCATGGTCGCAACATCGAGCTGATCCGTGAACTCGAACAAAAGTCGAAGCGTCCGATCGGCATCCTGGCTGACGTCCAGGGCCCCAAGCTGCGTGTCGGACGTTTTTTGGGCGGCGCCGTAGTGCTCAACCCCGGGCAGACCTTCCGCCTCGACCTGAACCCGACGCCGGGCGATTCGCGCCGCGCCAACCTGCCCCATCCGGAAATCATCGCCGCCGCCCAGATCGGTTCGCACCTTCTGCTTGATGACGGCAAGCTGAAACTGCGCGTCACGCATGTCCGTGATGACCATCTCGAAACCGTTGTCGTCACCGGTGGCCGCCTGTCGGACCGCAAGGGCGTCAACGTCCCCGACGTCGTCCTGCCGATCCCCGCCCTGACCGAAAAAGACCGCGCCGACATGGAATTCGCGCTCCAGCGCGGTGTCGAATATATCGGCCTGTCTTTCGTCCAGCGTCCCGAGGATGTGATCGAGGCCAAGGGCATCATCAACGGCCGCGCCTGGGTGCTGTCCAAGCTGGAAAAGCCACAGGCGCTCGATAATCTCGAAGAAATCATGCGGCTTTCCGACGCCGTAATGGTGGCGCGTGGCGACCTGGGCGTCGAACTGCCCCCCGAAGAAGTGCCGCTGGCGCAAAAGCGCATCGTCATGACTGCGCGCCAGATGGGCAAGCCGGTCATCGTCGCCACCCAGATGCTGGAATCGATGATCTCGGCCCCGACGCCGACACGCGCCGAAGCCTCCGACGTGGCGACCGCCGTGTTCGATGGCGCCGACGCCGTCATGCTCTCGGCCGAAAGCGCCTCCGGCCAGTATCCGGTCGAAGCGGTGAGCATGATGAACAAGGTCGCGATGGCGGTCGAATCCGACACCAATTATCGCGGCATCATCCGCGCCCAGGCGGCCGAGCCCGAAGCCACCGCTGCCGACGCCATCTCTGCCGCCACCCGCCAGGTCGCCGAAACCCTCGACCTCGCCGCCATCGTCACCTACACGTCGAGCGGCAGTACCGCCATCCGCGCCGCCCGCGAGCGGCCGAGCAAGCCCATCCTCGCGCTGAGCCCCAACCCCCGCACCGTGCGCCGCCTCTCGGTCGTCTGGGGCGTCCACTGCGTCTATTCCGAGGATGCGGTGAACCTCGACGACATGGTCGACCGCGCCTGCATCATCGCCTACCAGGAAGGCCTCGCCCGCCCCGGCGATCGCATCGCCATCACCGCCGGTATTCCGCTAGGCACCCCCGGCGCGACAAACATGCTGCGCATCGCCTTCGTCCGCCAGGACGGCGCCGGCAGCAGCTAAGCGCCAGCCGCGCAGTCAGCACCCTCACTCTCCCCCGCTTGCCGGGGAGAGCCGGAGAGGGGAGCACCTTGCGCTGACGATGGGACTGTTCACCTCGCGCCACTCGCGCGGAGCCCATCCCTCACTTCCGGGGGGAGCGATGGCGAGGGCCGCGAAGGCGTCAGTGGTCGCATACGCTTCGCTTTATCCAAGCCGTTGGATCGATCTCCTCCCCAACAGGTTGATGATCGAAGGAGACGCCAATGCGCCGTCAAACGTACCAGACTTCCCACGGGGAGATCAGCCTGCCTTCCCCGAACGCCCACACGCTTGCTCGACTCAAGAAGGCTGAAACTGGCAAACGCGCACCCGGTCCGAGCGGATTCTTCTCACCCAGCGAGGCGAGCATCGCGCGCCACGGACCGGATCTGCCCGGGCATTCAATCCAGCAGGACGAACAATCCTAGAGATACGTCGGCGCGCTGGCGCTAGCCGTTGCTCGTTGCCCTGGCTTTCGCGATCAGATTGCGCAGTTGGCGGCCAAGGGCAGGTCCATCGATCTGCTGGTGCGTGTAGCCCTCGTTCTTTATCTGCGCGCGCAGATGAGTAACGCTCGC
>CAMLLA010000221.1 GCA_946480525.1 uncultured Asticcacaulis sp.
GCCGCCTTCGTTCCGCTGGGCGAAGATGCGGGCCGTGAAACCTCGGCAGCCAGCCGCGGGTAGAAAACGGGCTTTAAGCAGACTTTCTGCACTCTCGTCTTGGCCCGGGGCGCGCGGCAGGATAAACATCTGCTGTGAGCGAAGATGTCATCCTGTCGCAGTCATCCGGTGTCTGGTGGCGTGCCCATATTCCCGACCAGGCCCTGGGGTTTTCCGCCGTTCATCCGCATGTGGGTGATGGCGTTGTCGCGCGCGCCGTATCCATGCCGGAACTGCGTGAACTGTGGGGCCGAAAACCGCTGATCGTCGCCAATGCGCCGCTGGTGCGCAACCGGCTTTTCGCCAACCGTGGCCACCGCGAAGCCGGCCATTTCGACCTGCTGGAACTGTTTGCCTTTGTCCGTCCGGCCCAGTTCTGCGCCCCGTCGGCGGCAGGGCTGGCCCTGGCCTGCGGCTTCCCCGAACCCGAAGACGCCGGTGCGCGGGCGCAGGTTCTGTTCGATGTCATTTCCTCACTTCTGGAAACATTGGCCCAGTCGCCCCTGGGCTTCCGTCTGGCGGCGCAGTCCGGTGTAAAGCTGATGGCGCGCCACGGCTGGGCCTGGGCGCCATTGGTCCAGGCGGCGCTCGACCGCACCGAGTTACCTGCCGATTATGTGGCGCCGCCGCCGCTGGAAATGTGGTCGCTTCTGGAAGAATGGGAGGATCAGGCGCCCGAAGGCAATCCTCGCGCGGTCGCCCTGAGCGAGGACGAGGTCGCCGACGAACTGGACGCGGGTCTGACGCGTGCGCGCCTGGCGGAGCGGCGGCCGGAGCAGCGCGAATTTGCTCAGAAGGCGCGCGACATCTTTGCGCCGAAATGGGTGAAGGACCAGCCGAACATGCTGCTGGCCGAGGCCGGCACAGGCGTCGGCAAGACGCTTGGCTATCTCGCGCCCGCCCACGCCTGGGCACGCAAGGCGCAGGGGCAGGTCTGGGTATCGACCTATACCCGGGCCTTGCAGAAGCAGATATATCAGGACACGCGCGCCCTGTTCGACCGCGAGGCCGAGCGCCAGGAGCAGGTCGTGGTGCGCAAGGGTCGTGAAAACTACATGTGCCTGCTGAACTTCCAGGAGCGGCTGGCGTCGGCCCAGACCGGACCGGAAGTGATCATGGCCGTGCTGATCGCCCGCTGGGTGCTCTATAGCCGTGACGGCGATATCATCGGCGGCGATTTCCCGACCTGGCTGCCGTCGCTGCTGCCGGTAACGGCGCCGGCTGCGGTATTCCAGACGCTGACGCCGTCCGCCCTGGTCGACCGGCGCGGCGAATGTACCTATGCGGCCTGCGCCCATTATCGCGTCTGCTTCATCGAAAAATCGGTGCGCAAGGCGCGCTCCGCGTCGCTGGTCATCGCCAATCACGCCCTGGTCATGGCCCAGGCGGCCTACGACCTGCGTGATCGCGCGCGCGCCGAAATGGCGGCGGAGATGAACGGTGAGGACGTCCAGGGCGATGTCGAGCCCCAGGCGACTTTGTCGCGCATCATTTTCGACGAGGGGCACCACGTTTTCGAAGCGGCGGATGGGGCGTTTGCCACCCGGTTATCCGGACTGGAAGCCTATGAGCTGCGGCGCTGGATACGCGGCAATGAAGGCCGCTCGAGACGGGCAAGGGGCCTGGAATCGCGTATCGGCGACCTGCTGAAAACCGATGCCGCCAAGGATTCCTTGCGCGAATTGATCCGCGCCGCCGCCGTGCTGCCGTCCGACGGCTTTTCCCAGCGCATCACGGTGCGCACGCAAAGCGGCGGCGGCATGGAGCCGGTCGGTCCCATTGAAGCGCTGCTGGTCGAGGTTCTGGGCCAGATCGAGGTTCGCCAGGGCGAGACGCGCCAGAGAGGGCGCTATGTCCCCGACGGTGATCAGGGCGGCGAATGCGAGGCGCATCCGTGCCTTGAACCTGTTGGCATCGCGGCCAAGCTGGCCTCGCGTGCCCTGGCGGGGATCGAAGCGCCGCTGCTGGCACTCTGCCGGGCTTTGGAGGATATTCTCGGTGACACTTCCGGAGAACTGGAAGCGCCGGAACGGGTACGCATCGAAGGCATATTGCGCGGACTGGAACGGCGGGCGCGCATGCTGCTGCCGGCCTGGCGGTCGCTGCTTCAGCAACTGGCGCTCGAAGACAGCGACCTGACGGACGATCAGAACAAGCCGATGACCATCGACTGGTTCTCGACAGAGATGCACCGTGGACGCGTGGTCGATATCAGTCTGAACCGTCATTACGTCGACCCCAGCCTGCCTCTGGCGGAATTCGTGCTGAAGCCGGCGCACGGTGTGCTGGTAGCTTCGGCGACGCTCAGCGACGGTACGCGCGACGAAACGACCGAGGACGTCTTCTCGCTGGCGAGACAAAGGACGGGCGCCAACCATCTGGTCATGGGCGCCAAGACGGCGCGCATTACGTCGCCGTTTGACTATGCCAGCCAGGCGCGCCTGTTTGTCGTTACCGATGTCGGCCGCGACGATCCGCGCGCCACGGCGGCTGCGATGCAAAGCCTGTTCATCGCCGCAAAGGGCGGTGGGCTTGGCCTGTTCACCGCCATCCGCCGCCTGCGTGCCGTTTACGAACAGATCAACCAGCCGCTGGCCGAGGCCGGCCTGTCGCTCTATGCCCAGCACGTCGATCCGCTGGATGTGTCGGACCTGATCAGCATCTTCCGCGCCGAGCACCATTCCTGTCTCCTGGGCACCGATGCCGTGCGCGACGGCGTCGACGTGCCCGGCGGCGCGCTCAGGCTCATTGCGTTTGACAGGGTGCCGTGGCCGCGCCCGGATACCCTGCACAAGGCCCGGCGCCAGCATTTCGGCAACAAGCTCTATGACGACGCCCTGACGCGGGCGCGTCTGGCGCAGGCGTTCGGCCGGCTGATCCGCAAGAAGGATGACCGCGGCGTCTTCGTCATGCTCGATTCGGCGGCGCCAACACGGATGTTTTCAAGTTTGCCGGAGGGCGTGACGCTGCAACGCTGTACCCTGGCGGAGGCCATTGACTCCATCCAGCGCTTCCTGTTTCCACCGGACATCCAGTAGGTTCGCGCATAGGCGCATTGTTGTTTTATCTGTCGCATGCGCAGTTTAAGATTGCCCAAAATTCGAGAGAACCGGAAATGCCCGACACGCACGCCGATCTGACACCAAACATGAAATCACCGCGTAAACGCAGTCGCCTGGGCCTGTTCGGGCCGGTGATTGCCGTAGTCGTGCTTGCCGCCGGCTGGAGCGCCTATTGGGTCTATGCCGTCCACACGGTCGAGACCACGCTGAAGGCTCAGCAGGACGGTCTGGTCAAGCAGGGCTACCGCGTCAGCGTCGCGCCCTATCAGGTCAGCGGCTATCCCTTCCGCGTCGCGGTCAATTTCCGCGATCTCAGCATCGTTGCGCCGTCTGGGCGCGGCATCGACTTCCCCGAACTTGAGGTCGCCGCCAATGCCTACATGATCACCAAATGGGTTGCGGTTGCTCCGAAAGGGGCCACCCTGCATCGTGGCGGTGAACTGGGAACGCTGGCGGTCATCGGGTCTTCCTTGCGCGCCAGCATGTCAGGTATCGCACGCACAGTCCCCAACATTGCCATCGAGGCCAACGATCTGAGCCTTGTCCCGTCCAACCCGGCCGCGCCCTTCACCTTCGACTCCGCCAAAAAGCTCGAAGCCTACGTCCGTCCGGACACGGCGACGGCCGACAGCGCCGATGTGCTGGTCCGCGTCGCCGGCGCTCACGGTCAGGGCGGACGCTTCGTCGGCGACTTCAGCCCCGGCAAGCCGCTCGACATGCACATCGAAGCCACGCTGAACAAGGTGACCGCCTTTCAGGGGCGGGATTTCGCTACAGGACTGAAGGCTTGGAAACAGGCCGGTTCGGTTACGGGCTTCAAGAGCGAGTTGAAAAACGCCGAATTGCAGGTCATGGCGACCAGCGACAAGCTGACCTATGACGACAACGGCAAGCCGGTCGGACGACTGAACGCCGAAATGACCGGCACCTTCCGGCCACTCGACGTCCTGGCGGCGGCGGGTCTGATGTCGCGTGAAAACATGACGGCCATGGCGCCTCTGCTCAACATGACCCTGGCGACGGTCGGCGCCCAGAAGCTGGCGATCGACTTCCGCGATGGCGGCGCCTATGTCGGACCGTTCAAGGTGTCGGACGCGCCTGCCCTGCCGTAAGGTTTGATGGAAATCTGGTAAATAGTGAAACCATAAAACCTTTATGGAATATGGACTTGCGGTTGCGAAGCCGCAGGCCTAGTGTCTGCGACTGATTACGCCAGGGCAGGGCACCGCCTGATTATCGTCCTGCCCCGGCGCCATGCCCGGAGAACTGTGTGACGACCGAAAATCCGCTGACGCTTGCCGATCTGCGCCTGAAGATCGACGCGCTCGATAGCGAACTGTTGCGGCTGGTCGATGAGCGCGCCGCCCTTGGCCGCGCGATCGGGGAGGCCAAGGTGCGCGAGGAGGAAAGCGGATCGGCCGTTCTGCTGCGTCCCGACCGTGAAGCCATGCTGATCCGCAAGCTTTTGAAGATGCCGCGCGCCGCCGCGTCCGATGGCGTGGTCGTGCGTATCTGGCGCGAGCTTATTTCCGAAAATCTGCGCATACAGGGACAGGCGTCGGGCGGTCTGCACCTGACCCTGAACGCCAGCGATCATTCGCGCGAAGTCCTGGTCTGGGCGCGCGAACGCTTTGGCTTCGCGCCGAGCTATGGCTACGTCAACGATCCCGCGGCCGTTATCGCCGCCGCGCGCGATGCCCGCAATCTGGGCGTCATCAGCCTGGATCCGCGTGGCGGACCGTGGTGGGCGCGTCTTCTGGCCGAACCGAAGGTGCGGATTATTGCCGCATTGCCGGAACTGTCGGCCAGCCGTCCGCACGCCCTGGCGTTTGCGGCAATTGCGCCGGAGCCGACCGGCGACGACCTGACCTTCTGGGTCAGCGATTCGCCGGCGCGCGAAAACGCCCTGGTCGAAACCCTGTCCGAGCGCGGCTTTGCCGCCGAATGGCTGTGCACGGCGCAAGGTCTGAAGCTGTTCGCGCTCAGCGGCTACGTCCAGGAACACGACCCACGGCTCAGCGGAGCGCTGGGTTCGCTGAGTGGCATTATTGGCGCAGCACCGAGAATTTAGTTTCCTTTGTAACTTTAGGCCCAAAATCTTCGTGCGTTCCGCGTCGTGCGTAGCTAAAAGCCTCGGCAACAAAAGACGCAAGGCGCCACATGACTGACATGGTAATGGATAAACCTACCCCGAAAACCGGCATACTCGACATCGCCCCCTATGTCGGCGGCAAGTCGAAGATCGATGGCGTCGCAGAGCCCATCAAGCTGTCGTCCAACGAAAACCCGTTGGGTTGTTCGCCCAGGGCGCTGGCCGCCTATCAGGAGGCGTCGGCCAAGCTGTTCCGCTATCCCGACGGCCACGCTAACCCCCTGCGGGCGGCGGTCGCCGAGTATCATGGTCTTGAGCCCGATCGTCTCGTTTTCGGCAACGGTTCCGACGAGGTCTTTTCGCTGCTGAACCAGGTTTATCTCGAAGCGGGCGACAATATTGTCACCGGCGAGCACGGCTTCCTGGCCTATCGCATCTCGGCCCTGGCCTGTCAGGCCGAGGTCAAGCTGGCGCCGGAGCCGGACCAGCGCATCGAAATCGCCGAACTGCTGCAGCTTGTCGATGCCCGTACCAAGATCGTTTATGTCTCCAACCCGGCCAATCCGACCGGCACGTGGAACACGCCGGAAGAGATCGCCGAGCTTCGCGCCGCGCTTCCCGCGCACATCCTGCTGTGCGTCGACGAGGCCTATGCCGAGTTCGTCGACGCGCCGACATGGGAGACCAGTTTCGGCATGGCGCGCGCGTCCGAAAATGTCATCGTCACGCGTACCTTCTCCAAGATCCATGGGCTGGCGGGCCTGCGTGTCGGCTTTGGCTACTGCCCGAAAGCCGTGATCGAGGCGATCGAGCGTATCCGCCTGCCGTTCAACATCAACCTGCCGGCGCAGTTCGCTGCGATCGCGGCCTTGCAGGATGCTGACCATATCGAAGCCTCGCGGCAACTGGTGCTGAACTGGCAACCGCGCATGGTTCAGCAGATCCGGGCGATGGGCTATGTCGTCCGGCCGTCAGCGGGCAATTTCCTGCTGATCAATTTCCGCGACGCCAACGAGGCTGAAGCCGCCAATGCGTACCTGATTTCGCAAGGTCTGATCGTGCGTCATGTTGCGAATTACGGTCTCGCGCAGGCCCTGCGCGTGACGATCGGCAAGGACGCCGAGAACACGGCCTTCCTTGAGGCGCTTGGCCGTTTCGCAGCGCGGAAATAGAAGGACCGGGACCATTTCAGGTGCGGACGTGTCGCAAACGTGTCGCACTTTGATCCGGTTCGGGTTATGCTAAACCTTTGGCAAGTATAAGCCGGACCTGACTATGCCCGATCAAAGCGCCCTGACCCCTTCCGCCCGCATTGTCTTCGGACAAGGTCTTCTCAAGGATTGCTGGTGGTTCGCGGCGCTGTCGGGCGATCTCAAGCCCGGCAAGCTGCAGCGCTATGTCTTGCTGGGAGAACCGGTCCTGCTTGGCCGCGACCTCGACGGCCGCGCCTACGCCATCCGTGACATCTGCCCGCATCGCGCCGCCCCCCTGTCGGCGGGCCAGATGCTGCGCTCGGAAAAGGGCTGCGTCGTCCAGTGCCCCTATCATGGCTGGACCTTCGACACCTCGGGCACCTGTACCTCGGTGCCGTCCCTGACGCCCGACCAGTCGATGGATTTCGAGCGCATCAAGGTCCGGGACTATGCCGTTCGGGAACAGCAGGGCATTGTATGGATCTATATGACCAACGATGCGCGCCGCGCGACCGAACCCGACCATGAACCGCCTGTGCTGCCCGGCGTGGTCGGCGGGGATCCGCTTATCGTTGAGGCCATGGATTTTGACAGCCATATCGACCATGCCGTGGTGGGACTTATGGATCCCGCGCATGGCCCCTATGTCCATCAGCAATGGTGGTGGCGTTCGGCCAAGAAGCAGCTGTCGAAAATCAAACAGTTCG
>CAMLLA010000222.1 GCA_946480525.1 uncultured Asticcacaulis sp.
CAAAGCCAGGCCCGCGCCTGCTGATCACCGCCGGCATCCACGGCGACGAACTGAACGGCATCGCCGTCATCCACACCCTGACAGAGACGATCAGGCCTGAGGATCTGAGCGGCACCATCATCGCCATTCCGGGACTGAACACGCCGGGCCTGCTGCATTCGACGCGCTCGTTCAGCTCGGGCGTCATCGGTTCCAGCGGCGGCGAGAACCTCAACCGCCTGATGCCTGACACCGCCCACCCGGGCGAGCCGACCGGCGGAGCCGCCAAGCGCTACGATCAGCGCATCTGGACGCAGCTGTTCGTCGGCAATGCCGATTTGGCGGTCGATCTCCACACCCAGACCCGTGGCACCACCTATCCGGCTTACATCTTCGCGCAGACGGGCGAGGCGCGCAAAATGGCCGATGCCCTGAAACCCGACTTCATCAACATGGACCCTGGCATCGCCGGCGCCGTTGAGAACATGCTGAACGTCATCGACGTCCCGTCCGTGACCTATGAGCTGGGCGGCGGCGAGGTCTTCGATGGACCGCTGATCGACCGAGGCATTACGGGCCTGCGTAACCTTATGGTCGTGCGCGGCATGCTGAAGGGCAAGGCCGAGGCACCCGGCAAGCCGTTTGTGGGCAACGCGGTGGAAAACGTGCTGTCGCCGGTTGGCGGCTGGGCACGCCTCAAGGTGAAGATCGGCGACGACGTCAAGGAAGGCCAGCCCTTGTTCACGGTCCATAACCCGTTTGGCGAAGAACTGGCCACCGTGACGGCGCCCAGGGCCGCGAAGGTCCTGGCCCTGTCGCTCGACCCACGCATGGAGCCCGGCGACTGGGCCGTGCGGCTGATCTGGTGGGACGATGCCCTGCCCTGCAAGGCCGACGGCTGCCCTCCGGGTCCGATCCCCGAGGAATAATCCGGGAGGGGCTGAGGCCTCTACTTCAGCTCTTCTCCCGCAAAAATCCCGGTGCGCGGGGTCGGCGCATCCGAAGACACGGCGCCGCGATACATGCCGAGATCGTTGATCGCAAAGACGGCTTTCCCATCCTTGTCCATGGCGATCAGCCCGCCGTCGCCGCCCAGAGCACCAACCGACATGATGGTATTATAGGCGGCCTGGTCGATCGTTTCCTTGTTCCAGCGCACACGGTCGCAGACCTGGCGCGCGGCGCTGTCGCGGATGAAGTATTCGCCCGTGCCCGTCGCCGACACTGCACAGTCGCCGTCACGCGCATAGGTGCCGGCGCCGATGACGGGTGAGTCGCCGATGCGGCCCCACTTCTTCCCAGTCAGCCCGCCGGTCGACGTCGCCACCGCCAGATGGCCGTCGGCATCGAGCGCCACGACACCGATCGTGCCATAGAGGTGCGACTGGTCGACACTGGCTAGATTCTTCGCCTTCCAGGCTTCGAAAGCCTTCTGACGCTCAGGCGTTATGAAGTAGGACGGATCGACCTGTTCAAGCCCCTGTTCGACCGAAAAGGCGTCCGCCCCCTCGCCCGCCAGAAACACGTGACGCGTCTTTTCCATCACCTTGCGCGCCAGGCTGATCGGGTTTTTGGTCCGCGTCGTGCCGGCCACGGCGCCGGCCTTCTGCGTTCCGCCATCCATGATGGCGGCGTCGAGATAGGCCTTGCCGTCGGCGGCGATGACCGCGCCCTTGCCGGCGTTGAACAATGGATCGTCTTCCAGCACGCGCGCCGTGGCTTCGACGGCATCCAATGACGTGCCGCCCTTGGCCAGAACGGCCTGTCCGGATTCCAGCGCCTTGGTCAGCGAGGCGCGATACTGAGCCTCTTTCTCGGGCGGCATGTTTTCCCGTTCGATAACGCCCGCCCCGCCATGGACGGCCAGCGACCAGTGCATGCGCTGGGCTACCACGCCGTCCTTGACGTCGTAGGTACGGGTAAAGGCGGGATTGCCGACCTCAAGTGTTTTCACGTTGAAGGTCGAAGCCTTGCCGATACCGATGACCGAGACGCCGGTAAGGTTCAACGGCTTGCCGGGCGCAAGGTCGATCGGATCGCCACCCTGGACGAGCCACGCCTTGCCGTCCTTGTTAGTATGGACGCGGGCGGTCCCGTCGGCCTCGACCGTCACGGCGGCTTCTTCATCGATGCCGAGCCCCACCAGCGGCCTGGCGTAGCGCGCCGTCGGCGAGGCGCGAAGCTTGTTGGACTTCACGACGAAGGCAAACAGACGTCCCAACCGGTCGCGCTCCGCGAAATGGCTGTCGGTGACGACCTGCGTCAGCAGCTCGAAATGCAGGAAGTTGTCGACCATGGTGACCGCCGGCCCCAGCGGGTCCTTAAGAGCTTCCGGCGACGTGACGCTGCCGTCATCCATGGCGCCGTAGGACCAACTGCCCTGGACAGCCAGACCGGCGCTGGTGCCGCCGAGCGGCTTGCCAGCTTCGACATGGGCGTCGATCGCCTCATTGAGCGGTGTGCCCTTCCACATACGGACATAGCGCGCCTGATCGCCCCCGGCCAGGAAGATGCCATCGGCCTTCTTCACCGCCTCCAGCAGTTTCGGATCGGACGCGGCCTTGCGGTCGGTGAACAGGAAGGTGCGCACGCTCGTCACACCCTTTACGCCATTGTAAAACTCGTCCTGGGATTCCGTGGTGCCTGACGCGCGCAGCACCACCAGATGGCCATTGCCCGCATGATTGACGAACCAGCGAAAGGCGTCATAGGCCCAGTCGCCGCCGCCCGACATCAATAAGCCGCCCTTGACCTGCCCCGGTGTCGGCTTCGATTCGTCGCCGATGACGAAGGTCTTATAGCCCGGCCCGCCCGTCCAGACCTTCGGTTTCGCCTGCGCGGAAACGGCTACGGCCAGCAAACACAGGGTAAGGGTCGCGATCAGACGGCGCATTCGGGCTCCTATGCGGTATGCAGGTGCAACAAATTTACGTCACCTTGACGGAGAATTTATGACACGGCAACAAAATGATTGCGCGTAAGGGCAAAATGGTGCCCGTTTCGGACAAGAAATTTCCAGAATTAGTCCATTTTGAAACAAAGTCTTCCGGACTTCTGGATACCTCGCAGACGCAACAAAAATCTTTCCCCGGAGATTGGACCATGCCGAACAACCGCCTTGCCAGATATTGCAAGCTGACCCTGCTTATGGGCTGTAGCCTGTACGGGCTTACAGCTACGGCAAGCCTGGCGCAAGACGCCGCGCCTGCGAACGAACCTGTGACTACGGAAGAAAACGGCGTGGTGACGATTCTCGGCTCGCGAATCCCGCGCGTCCGCAAGGAGGGCCCGGCGCCCGTCACCGTCATCACCTCCGAACAGATCAGGGCCGGCGGCTATGCCAATGTGCCGGACGTGCTGAAGACCATCACCCAGAACGGCGGCGAAACCCAGGGCATGCAGTCGGGCAATGCCGCCGACTATTCGCCGGGCGCGCAACAGGTCAACCTGCGCGGCCTGGGCCCCAACCATACGCTCGTGATGGTCAATGGCCGCCGCGTCGCCGACTATCCCATGCCCTATAACGGCGACAGCAATTTCACCGATATCTCCAACATCCCGCTCGGCATGGTCGACGCCATAGAAGTCCTGAGCGGTTCGGCCTCGGCCATCTACGGTTCGGACGCCTTGGCCGGCGTCGTCAACTTCAAGCTCAAGCAGCGTGCCGACGGCACGACACTCGATTATCGTTACGGCTGGACCGAACAGGGCGGCGGCGCGTCGCACCGTTTCAATGCCTCGTCGGGCTTCGACTTCGGCAAGCTGCACGGCGTCTTCGGCGGCGAGCTGATGTTCCAGGACCCGGTCTACGGCTATCAGCGCAAGCGCCAGGATTCGACCGCCGACGCGCCCGATCCTGACTATCAGATGGGCGTGACCAACTGGCAGCGCGTCGATTATGACGTCTACGCCATCGACGCCACCTCGGCCGATTGCGCGCGCACGGCCAGCACGAACGGCGGCACGACCTCGCTGCAGATCGATCCCTACTATGGCGACGGCGAAGACATCCTGGGCGCCTACTGCGGATCGCAGACCGCCATCGGTTACAAGACCGTCGTTTCCGAACGCCAAAGCGCCAACTTCGTCGGGTCCTTCACCTATGACCTGAACGACGACACCCACCTCTTCCTCGACGCCCAGGTCGGTGTCAGCAAGCTGAAGCTGCTCAAGCGTCCCCTGTCGTGGGGCTATCAGGACGAAACCGGTAACGACGTCGGCGACTTCTATAACGCCCATTCGTCGCGCGAGGACACCGACAACTGGTATCGCATCTTCACGCCGGAAGAGATGGGCGGGCTGGAACCGGCCATGCGCCGCGTCGAATCGACGACCTATACGATCACGCCCGGCATCCGCGGCACCTTCGGCGCCGACGGTAAGTGGAATTACGAAGCCGCCATCAGCGCCAGCGTCTACAACGCCGAAGTCACCTTCCCGCTGATCAATGTCGAAAAGGCCAATGCGCTGTTCCTCGGGCCGCAGCTCGGCATGGATACCGACGACGCATATCTCGGCGAAGACGACGGCTACGGCCTGCCGGTGTTCAACGCCGACCCGACGCGTTTCTATACGCCGCTGACGCCGACCGAGTTCGCCTCGATCCAGGAAGACTCGGTCTATAAGCCGCGCTCGTCGGTCGTCGAAGCCTCGCTGGAAATCGGCACGCGCGACCTGTTCCAGATGCCCGCAGGCCCCGTGGGCTTCAGCGCCATCATCGAGGCCGGCCGCCAGGACTATAACCAGGGCACCGACCCGAAGGCGACCTCACCCTACTATTTCAGCTGGGTGGACTTCACCGCCAAGGGCCACCGCACGCATTCGGCCGCCGCCGTCGAATTCTCAGTACCCTTGCTGTCCACGCTGCAATCGAGCGTGGCCGCGCGCTACGACAGCTTCGATTATGCCGGCCACAGCGTTGGGGAAGCGACCTATAACCTGGGCCTTGAATACCGCCCGCTCGACACCCTGCTGTTCCGCGCCGCCTGGGGCACGGGCTTCCGCGCGCCGGATCTGAACTACGTCTATCGCGGCACGGGCTTCGAAGAAGGCCGTGCGCCCGACTATTACCAGTGTATCCAGGACGGCGACTATCCGGACGACTGCGGCCGTGGCCCGCGCATCCGCGTCCGCACCGGCGGCAATCTGGACCTCGAGCCGGAAACGTCCGAGTCCTTCAATACCGGCGTCGTCTGGGCGCCAAGCCGTGCCTTCGACATCAGCATCGACTACTTCAAGATCGACATGAAGGGCCAGGTCGAGGACCTGCTGGTTTCGAACCTGACGCGCACCGAAGGCGAATGCCGCGGCGGGCTCCAGGGCATCGATACGCCCACCTGCCAGGACGCCATCGCCCGCGTCACCCGCGACAGCGACGGCGACATCACCCAGGTCTTCGTCAGCCCGATCAACGTCTCGGAAGAAACCACATCCGGCATCGACCTGTCGGCCCACGCCCGCCTGGAAACGCCGATCGGCAAGCTAACCCTGACCGGCAGCTATACGCATGTGATCGACCACGACTATGTGCGCTATGTCGGCGATCCGACGATCGACAAGCTGGCCAACGATTCCAGCTATTACATCCCGCGCGACAAGGCCTCGGTCAGCGCCAACCTGGTGTCGGGCGCGTGGACCCTCAACATCGACGGCAATCACCTGAGCCGCCTGCCGAACTACGATGAAAATGCGTGGGTCAAGCCCTACACCACCTATAACGGTTCGGTGCAGTACAAGGTCAATGACAAGGTCCGCATCTCCCTGGCCATTACCAACCTGTTCGACACCCGGCCGCCGGTCGATGAGACCTGGGTCAGCTATCCCTACTATAATTCCAGCTGGTACGACGGCCTCGGCCGCTCGGGCTTCCTGCAGGTGACGTACAAGCTTGACTGATCAGCGGCATAGCAAAAGACGAAAGGCCGGGGCGATCCCGGCCTTTTTCTTGTTTCAAACGAGTTTATAAGTCCGCAAGTGTTCATGCCCGTATTGTCAACTCCGAAGGGAAATATTCGGTTGGCTGAAACCTGAGTGGTCAGGAGCGCCCTTTCCCATTGACGGTGCGGCTCGACGTAATGGACGGCAAACACGCTGAGGTTCGAAGCCAGCGGCCTCGGGTCCGCCCAACCTATGAAAGGTTGAAGTTGCCGGTATAGGTAACCTTGTCACCCGGCTTGTTCTTGGTCAGATCGACGACCACCAGTTTCTCGGCGATCTTTTTTACAGCGGCGCCAAAGTCGTATCCCGGCGCACTTTCTTCTATGACTTCACACGCGCCCAGCCGTCCGGTGTCGAGCACTGTGCACAGGACAGTGCCCCACCCTCTGGCTTCGGCTTCGGCGGCCAGTTGCGGATAATAGTCCCTGTTACTTGGAAGCAGCTTGCTGACCGTAGCCTTGGGGTATTCCTCCGCCCTCGCGACCGCAGGCGCGCCCGCCAGCGCGATGGCCACTACACACAGAAATACCTGTCGCGTCTTCGATCCGTTGATCCCGGTCATGGCCCATTCCCCTTTTGTGTTAGTTCCAGCGATCATCTGGTAGCAAATCCTATACGTTAACCCATCGGCAGCAACCGCGTATAAACCGCGTGCTCCGGAGCCTCGCTAACCACGCGCTTGCGCCGGCTTAAGTAGTCGCCGGGCGTGTGGCCGGTGAAGGACTTGAATTCCTTGTTGAAATGCGCCTGGTCAGAAAACAGGAAGTCCTGCGCCACCGCTGTCCAGCGCATGGGACGCGCCCCGTCGATGACGTCGATGACCTCCTGAAGACGATAGAGGCGCGCCAGCCGTTTGGGTGGGACGCCGACGACGGCGTTGAACAGGGAGATCACGTGCTTGGGCGTGAAATCGGGCATGGCCAGGACCTGCTCCCCCTCCGCCGTGGCGTGGCCGAGTTGCAGAGCCTGGAGCGCCGGGGCGATCTTTTCGAACTTGGCCGAGCGGTCGATGCGCGCGGTCAAAAGACGTTCCAGTAGGATGAACCGCGCCTGAGCGCCGCCCGCATCAAACAGGCGCTCGCGCAACTCCCCGGTAAAGCGGCCCCAAAGGTCGTCGAGCGACACAAGCTGGTTGTGTATGAGGTTGATGTCCACGCCCA
>CAMLLA010000223.1 GCA_946480525.1 uncultured Asticcacaulis sp.
ACCAGGTGGCAGATATTCGAGGTAAAGTCGTGCTCACCGGCCGAAATCCAGATCTTCTGGCCACTGATCCTGTAGCTGCCATCTTCATTGCGGACAGCCTTGGTGCGCAGAAGGCCGAGATCGGTGCCGCAATGCGGCTCGGTCAGGTTCATGGTGCCCGACCATTCGCCGGAAATCAGCTTGGGCAGGTACAGCGCCTTCTGCTCATCGGTGCCGCCGGCGTGCAGGGCCGAAATGGCGCCTTCGGTAAGGCCGGGATACATGCCAAACGCTGACGACGCTCCCGACAGCATTTCGGAGAAAGCCGTGTTGACGAAGTGCGGCAGGCCCTGGCCGCCATATTCAGGATCGTTCGACAGGGCGGTCCAGCCGGCTTCGGTCAGGGCCTTGTAGGCTTCCTTGTAGCCCTTTGGCGCCGTCACGCTGCCATCGGCGTTGAGGACACAGCCCTCCTTGTCGCCCGTGATGTTGATCGGGTGGACAACCTCTTCGGTGAACTTGGCGGCCTCTTCCAGAATGGCCATGACCGTCGCCGAGTCGGCGTCGGCGAAGCCTTTCAGGTTGTTATACTGATCGGTCTTGAAGACGTTTTCGATGAGAAACTGATAGTCGCGAACCGGGGCCTGATAGCTCATGGTCGATTATCCCTGTGTCTTAGAATTATTATATTAGGCTTCGGATTGTTGAGTGGTTTCGGCTTCGACCTTCTGGACCTGTTCCTCCAGCCAGACACACCCGGCCTGCATGTCGGAAATGGCCGCATCGATATCCTCGCGCTGGCGTTTCAGGGTTTCGATCTGCTTGCGATACTTCACCAGGGTCGCCTTCATCTGCGAGGCGCCGTGGTCCTTGGGCGTATAGAGGTCGAGGATTTCGTGGATTTCGATCAGTGAAAAGCCCAGGCGCTTGCCGCGCAGGATCAATTGCAGGCGGGCGCGGTCGCGCGGGCTGTACAGGCGTGTCTGGCCTTTGCGTTCGGGACTGATCAGCCCCTTGTCCTCATAAAAGCGCAAGGCGCGCGCCGTCACGTCGAATTCTTTCGAGAGCTGGCGGATCGAATAGGTGCGGTTGTCCATCGGGTGCGGTTCCCGTCCTTACATTATGATGGAATATCTTTACATTGACGTAAACGTCAAGATATTTGCATTCGTAATTGTGGTCAAGCGGCAAGTGACCGCAACGTCAACTTTTCCATATAAGAATGCCATAGGGCTCTGGCGATTGACGTGATAACGCCTGCATGTAGATTGATACCGAACAGCGGGAGACAGGGCGATGATGCGGCGTGCGGGGCCTCTTTTGGCAACGGTCTGTCTGGCGGGGCTTTTCGGATGCGCCGGCCAGACGCCGCCCAGGTCGAAAAACATCGATCCTGCCGTCCTGGCTGCCGGGATGTGCGGCGCTCCGGTCACGGGTGCGGCCACAGCGGCTGTGCCGGTGTTCAAGGGGCTGGCCCAGGTCCATTATCCTGCCGGAACGAAGGACGCCCGGACGCAGGTCTATTTCGATCAGGGCCTGGCGCTGCTCTACGGTTTTGAATACGAAACCGCCTACAACAGCTTCAAGGCGGCACGCGAACGCGACCCGGATTGCGCCATGTGCGCCTGGGGCATGGCGATGGCGCTGGGCCCGAACATCAACAACGGTCCAATGAGCGAGAAGGCGGCCGCCGAGGCGCGAGAGCTGGTGGCGTCGGCCCTTACAAAAAAAGGGCTTAGCGACAAGGACCGGATGCTGCTTGAGGCCCTGGCCATCCGCTATGCCGAAAAACCGCCGGAAATTCAGGGGGGAGTGTTCGCCGAGAAGTATGCTGACGCCTTGTTTGCCGGATCGGCGCGCTGGCCTGAGGACGATTTCATCGCTGTCCTGGCGGTTGAAGCAGCGATGACGGCACGCCCCTGGGACTACTGGGAGCCCGGCGGCCGGATCGCGCGGCCATGGGCAGCCAAGGCCATGGCGCTGGTCGAAACGGTGCTCAGGCGCAATCCCGACCATCCTGAAGCCATCCACCTCTATATCCACCTGACCGAAGCCTCGGACCGGCCTGAACGTGCCGAGCGCTATGCCGACCGGTTGGGCGTGGTGGCGCCGAATTCGCCCCACCTGGTTCACATGCCCAGCCACACCTATTACCCGGTCGGACGGATCGGCGACGCCATCGACGTCAACCTGAAGGCAATCGCCGTCAACGAAGGCATGGCGCGCGACCTGGGTAAGTCGCCGGCCTATTTCGGCTACTACTATCACCACGCCACCTTTATCATGTCGGCGGCCCAGCAGGTCGGCGACAAGGCCAATGCACTGCGGCTCGCCGGCGAGATCGAGGCGGGGACGCCGTTGTCCACGACGGAGCCGGGAAGCTGGAACGAGGCCAAGCGGCTGATGGCCATGCAGGCGCGGGCGCAATTCATGACGCCGGCGGAGGTGCTGGCGCTAAAGGCGCCGCCGTCCAAGTTGCACATCCTCACGGCGGTGTGGAGGTCGGCGCGCGTTGAAGCCTACCTGGCGAAGGGCAGCTTGGCGGGAGCGCGGCGAGAAGTCATGGCGCTGAAAAAAGCCCGGGCGGCATCCAAACATACCGGCGACGCGATGCGAATCGCCGAGCGTCACGAACGTCTGGCGCTGGGTCGGATCAGCATGGCAGCCGGGCATGTGGCTGAAGCAGAGGCGCATTTCCAGGCAGCGGTCGATGCGGAGACGCGCCTGACTTACAGCGAACCGCCACAGGCCGACCGCCCGGCGCAGATCCTCTTGGGGCGGCTGAAGCTGACCACAGGTGACGGGAAGGGCGCGCTTGCGGCTTTTGAAGCCGCCTTGAAGGTGCGTCCGGGCAATGCCTATGCGCTATGGGGCAAGGCGCAGGCGCAAGACATGATTGGAGATACGACCGGTCGGCAGGCGACGATCGCGGCGTTTAATCGCGTTTGGCGCGGGCCGAAGGACGTCATCCGACTGGATCGTCTGTAATCGGAAAATCAAGGCGCGGCCGTTCCGGCGTGAAAGCGTCAAACCGACAACGATGCTTAAGGCGTGAATGCGCGCGCCTTGATGCTCATGCCGTCCGCATCACCCAATGTTCCGCTGCTATCGCTCCAGGCAGCGAAGAAGCCGCCTCCGGCTATGGCCGTCACCGTCGGCTCGATCTGGCGGCCTGAGGTCTGGGCGTTGATCAGGAACTCATTGCCGACCTTTGCGCCTGCGGGCGTAAAGACCTGCGCCTTAAGGCCGAACTCCGAAGTGTCGCTAAGCGTAAGACTGTTATCCGCCCAGATGACGGCAAAATTGCCGTTCGACAGGGTGACGAGGTTCGCATCGACCTGGCGGTTAGTAGTGTTGGACGGCACGGCGATCTCTGGGCCTACCTTATTGCCCGAGGCGTCGTAGATTTGTGCGGCAAGTTCGTCCGAGGTATATATCCCGGCGGCCCCCTCCGACCAGGCAACAACGAATCCGCCACCTGCCATGGAGGTTATTCCGCCCAGGAACTGATTGATCCCCGCCTTGTTATTGACCGTCAGTTCCGCGCCGGATTTCGCCCCCGAAGAGTCAAATATCTGTGCCCTGAGCTTGGATACAAGGCTGGCGCCGGCGCTGCCGTTCCAATCCATCCACGACACCGCAAACCCGCCATTGCTCAGCGCCGTCACGCGCTGGTTGCTCTGTTGTCCCACCGTCGATGTGTTGATGACAAAGCTTGTGCCGATTTCGTCGCCGTCGGCAGTATAGAGGTGCCCCTTGATCGACTGGTTGTCGCCATCGCTGAACCACGGTGAGGATTGCTGGGTCCAGCTCAGCAGGAAGCGGCCGTCGGTCAGTTTGGTCAAGACCGGGAAAAACTGCGTCCCGTTGGTCGCCGTGGCGGTGCCGGTGGACGTGCTGATCAGGGCAGGCGCATTGGCCGGGCCTTCGGGCACACCGGCCGCGTTATAGACGCGTACGAAGATGGGGCCTTCGAGGTCCAGTCCCGCCGGCAATCCGGGGGTATGGGTGTTGGAACTGTAGGCTATGGCAAAGCCGCCGTCGCCCAATGCAACAATCGTCGGATTTATATGGCGGTGAGATGTGGAGCTGGTGGCGGTATCCGAAGATACAATCAGTTCCGAGCCCACCTTGGCGCCCGCAGGAGTGAATATCTGTGCGCGAATTTCTGATAAGGGGATGTCGCCGACGGTGCCGAGGCTGGTCACCCACGTGACCACCACGTTGCCGTTATTGAGCGTTGCTGCTTTGGGGCGGCTTTGGTCAAATGCCGTACCGGTGTTGACGAGGACTTCGGCGCCTCCGGTAAAGCCGGTAGGCGCGCTGGAGCTGGAACTCGATGACCCGCCACCGGATGATCCGCCGCCTCCGCCTCCGCCTCCACAGCCATAGAGTGCGGCGGCGAGCACGGGGAGCGCCAGCAATGCCAGCCGCTTGCGCCCAACAAGTGTGGTGCCGTGTGTCATGATATCCCCCTTCGAACGTGTCTGCGGTATAGCTATACGCCCGCCATATATTTTTCAATCTGTCGTTCGTTCACGATTTGCCGCTCGTCGCACCTTAAGTCCTTGACACCGGGGGAGTGGCTTCATAAGGCCGCATGAAATCAAGATTGTTGGTTTACCCGAAAAGGCATCTGCATGACTCAATCGTCCACCCTTGCTTACGCCGGCCGCGCATGGCCGTTTGAACAGGCCCGCGCCCTGATCGCGCGCCTGATCAAAACGCGTCTCAAGGATGTGGCCGAGCAAAAACGGGCCCTTGCCCTTATCGAGGCCGGCAAGACGGATGAAGCGCTCAATGAAAATGAGGCGCTGGGACGGCCGGTGATCTTCGAGACCGGCTATGGTCCGTCGGGACTGCCGCACATCGGCACCTTCGGCGAGGTGGCGCGCACGACCATGGTCCGTCAGGCGTTCGAAGCCATGACGGGCGGTCATTGGAAAACGCGGCTGATCTGCTTCTCGGATGACATGGACGGATTGCGCAAGGTGCCCGAAGGTATCCCCAATCCTGAGATTCTGCGTGAGGACCTGTATAAGCCCCTGACCGTGGTGCGGGATCCGTTCGGAGAGCATCCATCGTTCGGCCAGCACAATAATGCGCGCCTGAAAGCATTTCTGGACAGCTTTGGATTCACTTATGAATTTCTGTCTTCCACGGAGTGCTACAAGGGCGGGGTTTTCGACCAGACCCTGCTGACGGCGCTCGATCGCTTCGACCAGATCCAGGCGGTCATGCTGCCGACGCTGGGGCCTGACCGGCGCGCCACCTATTCGCCCTTCCTGCCGATTTCGCCGAAGACCGGCCACGTGCTTCAGGTGCCGACCCTGGAACGTGATGTGGCGCGTGGGACGATCGTGTTCGAGGAAAACGGTGAGAAGTTCGAGGTGCCCGTGACGGGCGGCCATGTCAAGATGCAGTGGAAACCCGACTGGGCGATGCGCTGGGCGGCCCTGGGCGTCGATTATGAGATGGCGGGCAAGGACTTGATCGATTCGGTTAAGGTGTCGTCTCAGGTGTGCAAGGTGCTGGGCGGCGTGCCACCGGAGGGGTTCAACTACGAACTATTCCTCGATGAACTGGGCCAGAAGATTTCGAAGTCCAAGGGCAACGGCCTGACCATGGAGGACTGGTTGCGTTACGGCGCGCCGGAAAGCCTGAGCTATTATATGTTTCAGTCGCCGAAGTCGGCCAAGAAGCTCTATTTCGATGTCATTCCGCGGGCGACCGACGAGTTCTTTCAGCAACTGGATGCCTTCCCCAAGCAGGAGGAAGCCAAGCAGATCGAGAACCCGGTGTGGTTCGTACTGCGCGGCGAGACCGCTGTCACGTCGCCTCCGGTGACATTTGGCCTGATGCTGAATCTGGTGTCGGCGGCCAATGCCTCGGACAAGGAGACGCTGTGGGGCTTCCTGCGCGCCTACATTCCAGGTGCGACGCCTGAGAGCGAACCGGTACTGGACCGCCTGGCAGGCTATGCGCTGAACTACTTCGAGGACTTCGTAAAGCCGTCGAAATCGTTCCGCCTGCCGGACGACAAGGAGAAGGCGGCGTTCGAAGACCTCATCCAGCGATTCAAGGCGCTGCCGGCGGATACGCGCGATGCCGAAGCCTTGCAGAACATCGTATTCGAAGTCGGAAAGGCTCATGAATTCGAGCCTTTACGAGCGTGGTTTCAGGCGCTGTATGAGGTTCTGCTCGGGCAGTCGCAGGGGCCGCGCTTCGGATCGTTCGTGGCGATTTTCGGGCTGGAGCGGACGATTGCCTTGCTGGAGCAGGGCGTGCGTGGAGAGCTTGCGGTAACCGCTTGACCGCCGTATGACTAGTGGGGGGGTGGGGCCACGGGGCCCCGAACCCACAAATTACCCGCGCCAACGGAGGCTCCATGCTGCGTCGTGCCCTTGCGTTCAGTTGCGTCCTTCTCATCCCCACTGCTGTTCAGGCCGCGCCTGACCCGGCGGCCATCGATGCCGAGGTCCGCAAGGTCCTCGACACGACGAAAGCCAATGGTCTTGCCATAGCCGTTATCGACAACGGCAAGGTCGGCTACACCCAGGCCTACGGCATTCGCAACGCCAAGGGCGATCCGCTGACCCCCGATACGGTCATGTATGGCGCATCGCTGACCAAGGCGGTCTTCGCCTACACCGTCCTGCAACTAGTGGATCAGGGCAAACTCACGCTCGATACACCCTTGCCGGACCTGCTCGACAAGCCGTTGCCGGACTACGATCCCAAAGCCATCCATCCCAGCAAGTACGGTCCGTACAAAGACCTGGCCAAAGAGCCGCGCTGGAGGCAAATCACGCCGCGCATGGCGCTGACCCACTCCACCGGCTTCGCCAACTTCTCGTGGCTCGAGCCCGACCAGAAGCTGCGCATCCACTTTGATCCCGGCACGCGGTACGCCTATTCCGGCGAAGGCCTGATCCTGCTGCAGTTCGCCATTGAGAACGGCAAGATCAAGCAGGATTTGGGCGATCTGACCCAGGCCAATTTCACCCGCTTGGGCATGACGCGGACCAGTCTGAAATGGCGCGATGACTTCCGGCCCAACCTGGCCGACGGCTGGAATGAC
>CAMLLA010000224.1 GCA_946480525.1 uncultured Asticcacaulis sp.
GTCATCGCCCATGTCGGCCAAGCAACGAAGACCATCCGCATCGGCTCGGGCGGCATCATGCTGCCCAACCACTCGCCGCTGGTAATCGCCGAGCAGTTCGGCACGCTGGAGGCGCTGTTCCCTGGCCGCGTCGATCTGGGTTTGGGCCGTGCGCCCGGCACCGACATGATGACGGCGCGGGCTTTGCGCCGGAACATGGACGCCGGTGTCGACAGCTTCCCGCAGGATATTCAGGAGCTTCAGGTCTATTTCGGCGCGCCCGACGACAATCAGCGCATCCTGGCTGTGCCGGGCATGAATGCCAATGTGCCGATCTGGCTGCTCGGCTCATCTCTCTATAGCGCGCAACTGGCGGCAGCCCTGGGCCTGCCTTACGCCTTTGCCTCGCACTTTGCGCCGGAGCTTCTGTTCGACGCCCTGCATATCTACCGCAGCAATTTCCGGCCGTCCGAGACGCTGCAAAAGCCGCACACCATGGTCGGCGTCATGGGCGTGGCTGCCGATACGGATGCCGAAGCCGAGTTTCTCTACACCTCGATGCAGCAGTCCTTCGCCAATCTGCGCCGCAATGTCCGCGTGCCGTTTCCGAAGCCGTCCTACGATGCGGTGGCCGACCTCAAGCCTGAGGAGACGGCGATGATCGATCACATGCTGCGCTACGCCATGGTCGGGTCGAAAGACACCATCTCAAAGCGCCTCGGCAATTTCCTGGCCCAGACGCAGGCCGATGAGCTGATCATATCCATGCCGATCCACGACATCGACGCGCGGCTGAAGTCGGTTGAGCTGTTTGCCGAAGTACGCGATGGGATGAAGCTGGCGGCCTGATTACTTTGCGGATTTCACATCCCAAACGCGCTCTGCGTGCGCGTCACCGATCTTCAGGTCGTCGAGCTCAGGTTGCTGTGCTGAAAGCTTTCCGGCTTTGAAGTCGGCCGCCTGTGTATCGGACAGATAGAGGTCACTGGCCCAGCGCCAGCCACTGTCTTCGTGTCTCATGACTGCGACTCGCCGATCGCTGAGGATTAGCAGTTCCGGCTTGCCGTCGCGTGACAGGTCGATCAGTGCGGCGAAGCAGGACGGCGACGCTGTTTTCTCGGTGGCGCAGTCCGGGATCCTGGTGCCGTAGTCCTGTTTGAAGAAGTCGTCGGGCATTGCCGAGCCTTGCGGGAAGACGACGGTGAATTGCTTGGGATCGACTTTCTTGCGTGCGGCTTCCGCCGGTTCGGCCATTTCGTAACGCGCGTCATCCTTGTATTGGCTGGCCTTGAGCGCGGCGGTGCGGATGGCTTCGGTCTTGCCAGTCGTCGTGAGTTTTTTCAGTTCCGCGCGGCCATAGGTGCCGGTATCGAAACGCAGTACGCGCCAGTCGAACTGATTGAGCGCGACCTTGCCCGATTGCAGACGTGCGGCCTGGCTTTCGGCGCTCAAACGGCTGGTATCAGCGACAGGGGTCAGAACGGCCAGCAGAATTGCCGCCTTGATAAAGGCCAGGCCGATATTGATCGGCTTCAGCAGGTGCAGCCAGCGGCCTTTCGGCCAGATGGCGGCGGTTGTATAGCCAAGGCCGTAGGCCAGCGCGACGATCACACCGACGCCTGCCAGGACGCGCTCGGGCGTCAGGCCGTATTGCTGGACGCGCAAGCCCAGGCTGAAGGCGGCCAGAACGGAAAAGACCAGCATCAATCCGCACGCCAGCCGGGCCGACCACCTCATAATGATGTGGACCGGGCGCTCCTCGTCGCCTTGCTGCCATGCGGCATTGACCAGCAGGACCAGTGCCACGCACGCCGCCAGCAGTGACGCCGTCGCGGCCTTCGTTTTCCACAGCGGTTCGAGTCCGCTGACGCATAAGGAAGCGGCGAAGACCACGCCGATCAGAGTGATCACAGGCAGGAGCCAGGACAGGACCCCGAGGACCAGTGCACGGAACCCCGTCATCAGCTTCGGCTGGACGTCGCCAAGATGCACCGAAGCGGCAAAGGCGAGGCCGGTGACCGGCCAGGCGAAGTATTCACTACGCAGCAGGTCTTTCAGCCACTCAAAGCCGATAAAGCCGAGCAGTGCTGCGCCCAGCCAGAGAATCCCCCAAAACAAGGCTGTGAACAGGATAGCGAGCGCCAGTTGCACGCCGCGCTTCCACGCTTCATCGAAGTAGGTCGCGTACGGGGCGACAATGCTACGCGCCTGATCGCCGCTGCTGATCAGTTCGTGCGTGATGAACAGGAAGGGGTAGATCAGGAAGCTGCTCTGGCTGAAGAAGGGCGCGTAATAGGCGTTTCCGGCGGCGTGGTGCCAGGTGATGCCGGCGATGAGGGCCAGGGCGGCCACGCCCCATACGGCAAGGCTCAGGCGGCGCATGGCACCGGCGCCGGCCCAGAAGATGAAGGCGCCCAGGCCCAGCGTGGAGGTAGCGGCGATGCGCCAGGCCTCAGGATGCCAGTTTTCCAGCCGCTCGGCGCCGGGTCGATCGGTGAGCCAGGCAAGCCCGAGGCCAAAGACGAGGCCGATCGCCAGCCTGAAAATCAGGGCCTGTTGCGGCGAAAATGTGGAATTGGCCGGCATGTCGTCCCCCTGCATGTGTCTGCCTTGGCGGCGAGACTACCACAGGGCGCGTGACAGTTAAATCCGCCCCATGGTCGTCTGGGCGTTGTAGATCTGCTGGATCGGCGCGTTGTTCGGATCGAGCGCGACCATGCGCCACTTGCCGTCTGCTTCTTCGAACATGACCGGCGCGCAGTTGGGGCTGGAATACATGTCGTCGAGGAACTTACGCGAAATGGCGCGGAACGGGATGCCATGGCAGACGAACAGGCAGGTGTCGTTCAGCCGGTAATCATTGACGCAGGCGAAGACGCGGTCGAGAACGGCGGGCAAGGGCTCCGCGTTCCATGGATAGTGCTTGCCATCGACGTCGGCGGTAGGGTTCATGTGCTCGCGCATCTCTTCGCGGTGCTGATGGACCTCGTCGATCGTCATGCCTTCGAACAGGCCGAAGTTGCGCTCGATCAGGCGTGCATCGGTGACAGGTTCCAGACCAAGGCGTTCGCCGACCAGACGCGCCGTTTCATGGGCGCGGCCGAGTGGGCTGGTGACGATCTTGGTCAGGCCTTTGTCCGCAAAGAAAGCGGCAGCGGCGCGCGCTTGTTGGCGGCCCGTATCGTTGAGCGGAATGTCGGTCGAGCCCTGCAGGCGGGCCTCGACGTTCCAGTCGGTCTGGCCGTGACGAAGAACGAAGAACATTACAGCTTCGCCCGGATCTGTTCGGCCAGCGCCCTCAGGTCGTTCATATCGGCCATCTTGCCAGATGCGTGGCCGCGTTCGGCCTGGTCGTTCCACACCGGCAGGATATGGAAGTGGATATGGAAGACGGTTTGCCCCGCTGCCTCACCATTGAACTGCATGAGGCGCACGCCATCGGGATTGAGCGCATCGCGAACGGCGCGGGCGATCCTCTGGGTCTTGCCGACCAGGTCGCGAAGATCTCTCGGAGCGATATCGAACAGGTTGCAGGCATTGATCTTGGGGATAACCAGCGTGTGACCCTTCGACTGCGGGAAAGCGTCCATAAAGCTTAAGATTCGCTCGTCTTCATAGACCTTGGCGGAGGGGATATCGCCGGCGATGATCTTGGCGAAGATGTTGCCGGTGTCGTAGGTCAGATCGAGGCTCATCGGCGTTTTCCCTTCGTTGCGATAATCGCTATCTAGTAGACTATGCACCTTGGGCCAAGAGGCGTAATACCGCCATATGTTGAATGTTTTTCTTGTCATGATCGGCGGCGCCCTTGGATCGGCGGCGCGTTACGGGCTTGGGCGCTGGCTGAACGCTGCCTGGCCCTATGGCACCTTCGCCGCCAATGTGCTGGGCGGTCTGCTGATGGGGCTGGTCATGGGCTTCCTCCTGCGCAATCCCGGCGAAGGCGAGCGCCTGCGCCTGCTGCTGGCAACGGGCGTTCTGGGCGGTTTCACGACCTTTTCGTCGTTTTCGCTGGAAACTGTGCAGATGCTGGAACGCCGCGACTACGCCGGCGGTCTGGTTTATGCCGGTCTGTCGGTAGTATTATCGGTTGCCGCAGTTGCGCTGGGGCTGTTCATCGTGCGAAAGGTCGCCGCATGAGTAAGGAAGTCAAAACCCTCTACGTCACCGACGGAGAGGACGGGGTACGCCTCGACAAGTTTTTCAAGCGCCGCTGGCCGCATATCAACCACGTCCAACTGAACAAGCTGGTCCGGTCAGGACAGGTGCGCGTTGACGGCGGCCGGGTCAAGGCCGACACGCGGCTGACGACGGGCCAGACCGTGCGCGTGCCGCCGCTGCCCGACGCGCCGACCGAGGACCAGCAAAAGCGTGAACGCGCGACTTTGAGCCCGCAGGAAGTCAAGTACGCGCGTTCACTGGTGATCTACGAAGACGAGGACGTCATCGCGATCAACAAGCCATCGGGCCTGGCGGTCCAGGGCGGCACCAAGACCAAGAACCATATCGACCGGCTGCTGTCGGCGTGGGGCGAGGGGCTGGAACGCCCGCGCCTGGTCCACCGTCTCGACCGCGATACGTCGGGTGTGCTGTTGCTTGGCAAATCGCCGGCGGCTGCCGCCCGTCTGGCGGGGGCGTTTGCCAAGCGCCGCGCCAACAAGACCTACTGGGCGCTGGTCGTCGGCAACCCCAAGCCGGAAGACGGCTATATCGACGTACCGCTGGTGAAAAAGGGCTTCCACGACCGCGAAATCGTCCAGGTCGCAGACCCCAAGGAGCCAGGCGCCGAAGTGGCCGAAACCGAATATGTCACCATCGGCCGTGCGGGTCCGCGCGTCGCCTGGATGGGGCTGCGTCCGCATACCGGCCGGACGCACCAACTGCGCGCCCACATGCAGGCGATCGGCCATTCGATCCTGGGCGATCCGAAATACGGCAACGAAGCCAGCCGTGAACTGTCGGAGGGGCTGGGGCTGCAACTGCATCACCGCCGCATCGAGCTGCCGCACCCGACGCAGGGCACGCTGATCGTCGAAGCGCCGCTCGATCCGGTCAGCAAGGCGGGCTTCGACCGCTTCGGCTTTGACTGGCACGACGCGGAGGCCGATCCGTTTGTGAAGAAGAGCAAGAAGAGCCGCAGATGAGACTAGCCGTTTGGGACGTCGATGGGACGCTCGTCGATAGCCGTTCGTCGATCTTGAAGGGGCTGCAAGAGGCGGCGGTTATTCTGGGCTTGAATGAACCAACTTACGAAGATGTCCGCCAGATTGTCGGTCTATCGCTGCTGGAAGCCATTCAGAGCATGAGGCCGGACCTGGCGCCCGATGTCGCCGAACGCTACGCTTACGAATACAAGCAGTCCTTTATCCGCGCCCATGCCCAGCCCGATTTCCACGAGCCGCTCTATGAAGGTGCGGACGCCTGCCTGCGCCGGCTGAAGGCCGAGGGTTGGCTGATGGGCATGGCGACGGGCAAGTCGCGGCGTGGCATCGAACGCAATACCGCAGTCTACGACTGGCACGGCATTTTCGATTGCAGCTTCTGCGCCGATGACGGCCCATCCAAGCCGCATCCGCACATGCTGAGACGTAATCTGGAGCATGTTGGCGTCGAGCCGCATCAGGCGGTGATGATCGGTGACACGGCACACGATATCCGCATGGGGCTTGGCGCCGGGGTCCATACGATCGGCGTTTCGTGGGGCTTCCATACGGTCGACGAACTGAAGGCTGCCGGTGCGCACGTCATCGTCCACGATTTCGATGCATTGAATGCGGCGCTCGACGCCTTTGTGCCCGAAGACATAAAGGCTGCGACATGACCTACAAGGCAGAAGCCCCCTCGAAGAAGAGCGATCAGTTGGGCCATCGTCCCAAGCGGTTTTGGCGCGAAGCCTTGCCGGCTCAGGTCGCGGAAGGGTTCGAAATCCATCTCGATGGCCGGGCGGTCAAGACGCCTCAGGGCCATGCGCTGCGCTTCCCGACACTGGCCCTTGCCGGTCAGGTGGCCGGGGAGTGGTCGGCGGTGGGCGAATACGTCGGTTACGAAGATATGCCGCTGACGCGTCTGGGTTTTGCCGCGGTCGACCGCATGGACACGCTGGTCGCTGAAACGGTCGGCGAGGTGCTGCGCTATACCGAAACCGACCTGATCTGTTATCCGTCGGAATATCCGGCGGCTCTGATCGAGCGCGAAGACGCTGCCTGGCTGCCGCTGATCGAATGGGCCGGCGAGGCACTGGGGCTGGAATTCCGGCAGAACCGGACACTGATCCACAAACCGCAGCCGGCGGAAACCGCTGCGCGCATTCAGGCCCTGGTCGAGAACGCTTCGGCCTATGAACGCTCAGGCCTGATGTCGGCCATTCCGCTGTTCGGTTCGGTGGTTCTGGCCCTGGCCGTGTGGAAGGGCAGGCTTTCCGGCGAGGCGGCGTTTGAAGCCTCGCGCGTCGGTGAGGACTTCCAGACCGAGACTTGGGGGCGCGACGAAGAAGCGGCCCAGCGCGCGGCTTCGATGCGGGCTCAGGCGCGCAGTCTCGACACCTGGTTCAGGAACCTCTGACGCGCGCCATGCGTTTGTTCAACTGCCGGGTCAGCCACAGGAAGAACATGTGGTAGTCGCCGATAAACGACCACAGTGGATATGTGAACGTTGCGGGCTTATTGCGCTCGACGAAGAAATGCCCGATCCAGGCGCAACCATAACCTGCCAGTAGTCCTGCAGGAATCCATAGCGGATTGCCCGTCCATAAGGTTGCGATAAGGGCGGCGATACCGCAGCTTGATCCGACATAGTGAAGCGTACGCGTCAGCGGCCGGCTGTGTTCGCTGAGGTAAAAATCGAAAAAGGCCGAGTAGGTGCGGTAGCGCGTCTCCATACGCCATATTACCATCCGGTCAGCGATCCAGGGCATAATTTTCGGTGACGCCATACGACAGGTCTGGAAGGTCCAGTTCCGTCGTCTTGCGGTTAAAAGCTTGCAGCGAAAGTGGGCCGATGACGC
>CAMLLA010000225.1 GCA_946480525.1 uncultured Asticcacaulis sp.
ACCGATCAATGTGTCCAAAACGCTGGCGACGTCGCATGCCCAGTATTTCATCGACTGGCTGGACAGCAATATCCGTGGTCTGGTTGGTGAGCCAAAGGAAGACCTGATCGTCGAAACCACGCTCGACCTGCCGATCCAGACGGACGCCGAGCGCGCCGTCCAGCAGATCATGGCGCGCGACGCCAAGAAGGGCGTCGAGCAGGCGGCCGTCGTTTCGGTCGACGGCGAAGGCCGTATCCGCGCGCTCATCGGCGGCGTGTCCTATGCCGAGTCGCAGTTCAACCGCGCCACCAATGCCTACCGTCAGGCCGGCTCGTCGTGGAAGCCGTTCGTTTATCTGGCGGCGATGGAAGCGGGCTACCAGCCGACGACGCCAGTGGTCGACGAACCTTACAGCATCGGTGACTGGTCGCCGGAAAACTACACCAAGAGGTATATGGGCCTTATCGATCTTCAGACGGCCCTGGCGCAGTCGATCAATACGGTCGCCGCCCGCCTGGCCAATGATGTCGGCCGCGACCGCGTCGCTGCCGCAGCGCGCCGCATGGGGATTACGTCCAAGATCAATACCGATCCGGCGATGGCGCTGGGGACGTCCGAGGTCTCGCCGATCGAGCTGGCCCAGGCCTATGTGCCCTTCTCGAACGGCGGCTTCAAGGCGACGGCGCACGGCATTATTCGTATCCGCACGGCCCAGGGCAAGCTGCTCTATCAGTACCGGGAATCGAACCAGGACGGCGGCCGCGTCCAGGTCGTCAACAACCCGCCGCTGGTCTATATGAACCAGATGATGCGCGGCGTCGTTCAGCACGGCACCGGTTCGGGTGTCAACCTGCCGAACTACGACCTCGCCGGCAAGACAGGCACGACCAGCGACTATCGCGACGCCTGGTTCGCCGGCTATACCGGTGGCTTCGTGACCGTGGTCTGGGTCGGCCGTGACGACAATACGCCGATGAGGGGCAAGGTCACGGGCGGCGGTACACCTGCCGCCATCTGGAAGACCTATATGGGTTCGGCGCTTCGTCGTATCCAGGTCAGCCCGATCCCGGTCGGTCCGGCGGATTCGCAGCTTGGCACTGTGGCCCAGGACGCGCTCGACGCGCTGCTGGGCACCCAGGCCGGTCAGGTCCAGTCGTCTCAGGCGGCCAATGACAACGGTTTGCCGCCGGTCGTCACCATGAAGCCGATCCCCAATCCGGAAGATCAGGACAGGAAGGACCCATCGCTGGATGACGTGTTCTCTCGCGCCCAGCAGGGGAACCAGTAAGGGTTTTGTGGCGGTGTGGGGCCTGTGGCCCCACGAGCCTTACTGAAACCTGAACAGCTCATGCCCGCGCTTCTTCAGCCAGTCACGGTGCGGCTTGTACGCCCCGCCGAACACCTCGGTCACGCAGTTCCAGAAGGCCGGGCTGTGATCGGGATGGCGGAGGTGCGAGACCTCATGCGCCACCAGGTATTGACGCACCTGCGGCGGCGCTATGATGATGCGCCAGCTGTAGCGGATCGTCTTGCGGCTGGGGGTGCATGATCCCCACCGGCCTTTCGGGTCGTTGAGCGACACCTTCACGCCGGTCACACCCAACTTCGCGGCGTAAGCTTCGGTCTCGGCCTGAAGCGTCTTGGCGGCAAGTTGTTTCAGATAGCGTTCGATTCGCTTGGCGTAAGCTGCGCCATCGCCGCTTGTCACCAGTAACCACGACCCGTCCTCGGCCTGTTCGGCCTTGGGCGAAATCACTCCGGCGCGCTCAGCCAGAGTGACGGCGTGGCCCTTGATCGAAATCACCGTGCCAGGTGCAAAGGGTTCCGGCTTGGCTTGACCGCGCCGGGTTTGCAAGATCCAATCGTGGCGTGTACGGGCGAACTCGACCGCGTCCTTCAGGTGTTTGGGACGCGGGGCTGTGACGATGGCGTCGCCGGTCTTGTTGTCGATGCGCAGGGAGATGCGGCGCGCGCGGGCATTGACCCGCAGGCGCAGCGTATAGTCGCCAAAATCGAGGCTCTGGCCGGGTTCGTATGTCTCACTAGGTTTAAGCGAGAACATCATTCTTGGCGATGAAATCGCGGATGCGTGGATAGATCTCGTCGCGGAACCGGCGGCCGTTGAAGACGCCGTAGTGGCCGGCGCCCTTCTGGACATACAGTTCCTTCCTGGCGTCCGGGATGTTCGGACACATGGCGTGGGCGGCCTGGGTCTGGCCGACGCCGGAGATGTCGTCCTTCTCGCCCTCGACCGTCATCAACGCGATGTCGGTAATGGCCCTGGTATCGACGACGCGGCCTTCATGTATCAACTCACCCTTCGGCAGGGCGAACTTCTGGAACACCAGGTCGATGGTCTGAAGGTAGAATTCCTCGGTCAGGTCCAGCACCGACAGGTATTCGTCGTAGAATTCCAAGTGTTTTTGCGTGCCGTCGCCGTCGTTCTCGACCAGCGAATTGAAATATTCCCAATGGGCGTCGGTGTGACGCTCTTCGTTCATGCTCATGAACGAATAGAGCTGGACGAAGCCCGGGTAGACGCGGCGGCCGACGCCTGGATAGGGCGGTGGCACGGTATGGATCATGTTGGACCGGAACCAGGTGAACGGCTTTTCCTGGGCCAGGTTATTGGTCACGGTCGGATTGAAGCGCGCATCGATCGGCGAGCCCATGAAGGTCATGGATGCGGGGCGGCACTTGTCGTCGTCTTCCGACATCAGGCAGGCGGCTGCCAGCACCGGCGGCCCGGGCTGGTAGACGGCAACGACATGGACGCGGCTGCCGATGACGGTCAGCATGTCGCGGATGTGGTTGATGAACGAGTTGAAATCGAAACGGCCTTCCAGCACCGGCACCTGGCGGGCATTGACCCAGTCGGTGATATAGACGTCGTGGTCGAGCAGGAACTGCTGGACTGTGCCGCGCAGAAGCGTCGCGTAGTGACCGGACAGGGGCGCGACGATCAGGACGGCGGGCGCCGCCGTGGTCTTGCCGGCGCGGCGCAGGTCGGAATTGTCACGCTGGAACCGCAGCAGGCGGCACCACGGGCTGTCCCAGTCCTGGATGATAGAGACGCGGACGTCCTTGTCGTTGATGACGACCTTGTCGAAGCCCCACTCGGGCTTGCCGTAGCGCTTTGTGACGTTGGAAAACAGCTCGGCCGAGGCGTAGAGGGTGCGGCCGATAGCGGTGTCCGAAGCCGGATTAAGCTTGGACCCCCAGAAATCCCGGGTCATCTGCGCCAGGGCACGGAAAGGGGCGGCGCCGTAATAGGCATATTCGTGCAGGGAATAGAGCATCAGGATGCCTTACCGGGGTTACTCAAACGTATAGCTAACACTATCACAACCATGCTGCCAAATGGTTACAGGGCTGTTCAAATTATATTGTGCTGCAACATACGAAAAATAAGTGCCCCAAGACCTCACCTAATACGGCGAGCGCATGATTTCTTTCAGCATCTTCGCGCTCTTTTCCGGCGGCAGGTCTTCGGCCAGGGGCGCGCTGAAATTGCCTTTCGGGTCCATCAAATAGACGATCGAGGTGTGGTTGAACGTATAGCTGTCGGCTTCGCCTGTTTTGATGGCAGTGACGCCATAGGCCTTGGTCACCGCATCGATCTGGGCTTGCGTGCCCGTCAGCCCGATAACGCCCTTTGGAAAGCCGCCGCTTTCGAGATAGGCCTTGAGGTTTTCAGGCGTATCGCGTGCCGGATCAACGGAAATAAAGACGATCTGCAGGTCCTTGGCCTTGTCGCCCATGGCTGCCTTGGTGCGTGCCAGCGACTGAAGCGTCAGCGGACAGACGTCGGGACAGTAGGTGTAGCCGAAGAAGACCGCCGTCCACTTGCCCTTCAGGATCTCTTCGTTGACCGTCCTGCCGTTCTGGTCCGTCAGGGTGAAGGCGCCGCCCAGTTGCCGTGCATTGGGATCGATCTCGCTTGTCACGACGCGCGGCCCGGTCAGGGTCTGATACCAGCTGTAGCCTGCAAGGCCCGCCAGAAGCACGAAAGCCGCGGCGATGATGCCGATGCGTATTTTTGTCATCTGTTTCATGGGCGTCGGATCAGTCTATAAGGCGAAATCAAATAAAGGACGTATCGATGTCGGGCCGGACCCTAAATCGCCTTCAGGCCTTTTTCAACGGCGACGATGCCGCACCCCTGACCCTGACCGAGGGGCGCGACCACCTGCGCCTGCGCACCCTGGTGATGCTGCGCTGGCTGGCCATCCTCGGCCAGACGGGCATGGTGCTGATGATTGCCTATGGGTTCGGGTTCCAGATCCGGCTATGGACCTGCCTGGCCATCATCATGGCCAGTGCCTGGCTGAACCTGGTGCTGACGCTCAATCGCCGCAATACCCACCGCATGCATGGCTGGGAAGCGGCGATCCAGCTGTCCTTCGACGCCTTGCAACTGACCGCGCTCCTGGGCGTCACCGGCGGACTCAACAACCCGTTCTGTTTGATGCTGGTCGCGCCGGCGACGGTCGCCGCCGCCAACCTGCCGACGCGCTTTGCCCTGCCAGTCATCGGGGTTGCCATCGCGTCCGCATTTGGGCTGGCCTTCTGGTCGCTGGAACTGCCGTGGCTGCCCGGGCAGAGCTTTGAACTGCCGGACATCTACCGTTACGGATTCTTAAGCGCCATCATCGTCGGCATTGCCTTTACCGCGGGCTATGCCTGGCAGGCGGCGCTGGAATCGACCAAGATGGAACAGGCGCTGAGTGCCACCCAGGCCGTGCTCGAAAAGGAACATCGCCTGAGCGCGCTGGGCGGGCTGGCGGCGGCGGCGGCGCACGAACTGGGCACGCCGCTTGGCACCATCCAGGTCGTCGCCAAGGAGATGCTGCGCAGCCTGAAGAAAACGGATCCGCTCTATGAAGATGCGCAGCTCCTGGTCTCACAAAGCCAGCGTTGCCGCGATATCCTGAAATCGCTGTCGACCAAGCCGGAGCAACGCGACTCGGTTTATGATGAAATTCCCCTGAAGACCTTTCTCGAAGCCGCCGCAGCCCCCTATGCCGCCAGCCGGCGCAAGTTCGTGATTTCGGTGACCTCCGAAGATGGCGACGTCGATAGCTTGCGCATCCGCCGCCGGCCGGAATGGCTGCACGCCGTTTCGGCCTTCGTTGAAAACGCCACCGACTTTGCGCGGACGACGGTATTTTTGTCTTTCGACGTCACCCGGTCGTTTGTCAGTCTGACGATCGAGGACGATGGGACGGGTTTTTCGCCGGACATATTGTCGCGTTTGGGTGAGCCCTATATCTCGTCGCGCGTCTATGGCGAGGACGACGAGCTGCCGGCCGGAAAGGCTGCCGGGCAAAGCCATTCCGGCATGGGACTGGGCTTTTTTATCGCCAAGACCCTGTGCGAACATACCGGCGCCACGGTCACTTTCGGCAACCGCGAAGAAGGGGGCGCCTACGTCCGGGCCTTGTGGCGGCGCGAGCCAGTGGATATCTTGTCAGTGGATGCTTAGGAGAAGCTCATGAGTGACGATCCGCACCACACCGACAGCCTGGCGGCGACGATTTCCGCCCGCATCAACGAACTGGCCGACAAGTCCCTGTTGCTGATGGACGACGATGCGCCCTTCCGTAACCGGCTGGCGCGCGCCTTGGAAACGCGTGGCTTTGCGGTGACAATGGCCGAAAGCGTCCATGAAGCACTGGACATCATCGAAAAGACCCCGCCGGCGTTTGCCGTGATGGACATGCGCCTGGAAGACGGCAATGGCCTGAAGGCGGTAGAGGCCCTGAACAAGAAACGCCCGGATGCCCGCGCCATCATGCTGACCGGCTACGGCAATATCGCCACGGCGGTTGCGGCGGTGAAGTCGGGCGCTATCGACTACCTGTCCAAGCCCGCTGACGCCGACGATGTCGTGAAGGCACTGCTGGTCGTCGAGGACCACGCGCCCCCGCCGCCGGAAAACCCGATGTCGGCCGACCGCGTGCGCTGGGAACACATCCAGCGCGTCTATGCGCTGTGTGGTCAGAACGTCTCGGAAACGGCTCGACGGCTGAACATGCATCGTAGAACGCTTCAGCGTATATTGGCCAAGCGCGCGCCGAAGTAAGTTTAACCACGGATAGGCACGGAAGGCTTCGCTGCGCGACGCCAGACGGAAAAGGCACGGAATTCAGGTGTGATCGGCTTTGGTCGCATGTCTTGCAAACTGCTTTAAGCAAATCCACAGATGCACACAGATGGATGCGCTAACGCGCATCTGCACAGATGATCCATGCAGATGGCATCGCGAGCTCCCAATTAATGACAATCCCGACGGCGCGTCGCGCCGTCATTCCCATACATCATTTCGCGCATCTCTTTCCACGTGCACGGATCATCTGCGTACGCTGCGAAGCAGCGATCTGTGTGCATCTGTGGATTCCCATGAAGATCGCCACCGCGCACTCAGCCTTAGCCATCCAGGCTCGAATTCCGTCCTTTTCCGTATCGCCTCGCAATGCGAGGCCTTCCGTGTTTGACCGTGGTTAAACCTTACTCATCGGCAATCACGATCCCGGGATTATCCGGCGGAATGAAATCGAACAGCCCGAAATCCAAGGCCTTCTGAGGCCGCACGGCGGTCATCGGTGTGTCCATCAAGGCCAGGATTTGCTCGCGCGTCAGTTCCTGGCCCCTGGCGGTCTTGCGCAGGCGCCTCGCCTGGCCATTCGGGGCCTCGCCCTTGACCGTTTGGGTGACTGGCAGCGGCTTCCAGTAGCTGATGGCCAGCTGCCAGACGCTTTCGACCGGCGCCAGAACCTTCGGCCAGCGAACACCCGCTTCCAGCACAGGTTCAGCCGATGCGCGCTTGGTCGGCAGGGGCGATTTGCGCCGGCAGGTCAGGGTGCACACCCGGCTGTCGTCGAGTACCGAAGCATAGGCCTTTCGCGCCTCATCCTCGCTGTCGTAAAGCGGGCCGATCGACTGCGTCACG
>CAMLLA010000226.1 GCA_946480525.1 uncultured Asticcacaulis sp.
CGACCCCGGACGCATGCTGCCCGACCGGCCGCGCGGCGCCTATCTGCACTATGGCCACGGTCTGCATCCCTGCGCCGGGCGTTCGATCAACGCCATCCAGATCCCGGCCCTGGTCGGCACATTGCTGGCGGCAAGGGCGGAGGTCGCGGGCAAGCTGCAATGGGCCGGGTCCTTCCCCGATCGCCTGCCGGTACGAATCCCCTAGAGGAGAGACGCATGACCGTTCAATCCATGGTCACGATCGTGGCGCCTGTCGCGCGTGAAAAGGTCGAGGGACTGCGCAAGAGGATTGGCGATACCCTTGCCAATCCGGCGAGCGAGACGTTCCGCGCCGCGGTCGAATCCGCCTCCGCTGAACACGCTGGTCCTTTCCTGCATTTCTCAAGCCTGCACGCCTTTGTCAGCCGGGACGGAAAGCGGGCCTATCTGGCGCTGGAATTTTCCGCCGACGGCACCGAGTCCTTTGCTATCGCCGAGCTGGCCAGGCGCACGGGCCCCTTGCTGCAACCGCTGTTCGCCGAGGCGTCGGACTGGCAGCCGGGGCAGGGGTTCGGAGACTATCTTCGCGGTCATCAGGTGAAGATCGGCAGCGGCCTGTTCGACACGGCGGGGCTGGCTTTCAGCGGCACGCCCGGATTAAGCGTCTCCGACATCCACGCCGAAGACGCGCTGACCCGGGAAGTCGCGCGCCTCCTGGCCACGCACGACGACGCGCCGCCGCCGCTCGGCCGGCTGAAGGCCGTGCGCGACGCCATCGCCGGGACATCGTTCGCCTGGGCGCTGGAAACGCCGCCACCCGCCATCAAGTCGCCGGACAAGGACGCATCGATCCTGACCAAGATCGTGACACTGGCGCCGGCGTTTGTGGCCACATATCTGTGGCCCTTGCTGCTGGTTCTTTTGCCGCTGTGCCTGTGGCTGGCCTGGCCCGACACGGACGCCGGACCGGACTGGACGCTCAAAACGGTATTGGGTCTTGCCGCCGGTGCGTTGGGTCTTGTCGCGCTGTTCACGCTTACAATTCTCGGGTTGATGTACCTGGCCTTCGTGCGTCAGGAAGCGCGCGACTTCGTGTCGGATGCGGCGCCCGAAGCCGGCGAGCACGCGCGGATGACCGCCCGCGAAAATGCTCCCGGATGCGTCCAGAACCATATGGTTTCCCAGACGGAGCTGAAGCCCGGGTTCCTGCGTTACCTGACCGTGCGGCTGGCCTTCTGGATCATAGCGCGGCTGACGGCCCTCAATCCCAAGCCCGGCCATCTCGGCGACATCGGCACCATCCATTTTGCCCGCTGGGTGGCCGTGCCCGGCACGCGCGATCTGCTGTTCTTCTCGAACTACGGCGGGTCATGGGAAAGCTACCTGGAAGACTTCATCACCAAGGCCCATGAGGGTCTGACGGCGGTGTGGTCCAACACGACGGGTTTTCCGCGCAGCCGCAACCTGTTCGCCGATGGCGCGACCGACGGCGAGCGCTTCAAGCGGTATGCGCGCGCCAGCATGGTCCATACGCCATTCTGGTATTCCGCCTATCCGGGGCTGACGACCGCCAATATCCGCACCAACCGGCTGGTCCGCAGGGGGCTTGCCGCCGCCATGAACGAAAGCCAGGCCGTCGAGTGGCTGGCCTGCTTCGGCTCGGCGCCGCGCCCGCTGGCAAAGCTCGAAACCACCCAGATTCAGAGTCTCGTCTTCGGCGGCATGGGCTTCAAGCCCGAGGGCCGGCTGTTGGTGGTGCGGCTAAGCGACGACATCGGAAAGAACCGCGAATGGCTGAGTGGCGTCCTGCCACGGATCGCGTTCAACGACGGGCGCTACATGACGGCCGATGCACTGATCACCTTCGCGGCGGGACGGTCGGGCCTGGCGCGTCTGGGGCTGGACGCTGCGGCGCTTGCCACCTTTCCGGCGGCTTTCCTTCAGGGGATGCACGGGCCTGGGCGTGAACGCATCCTGGGCGATGTCGAAACCAATGCGCGGGAACACTGGACGTGGGGCCAGGACGGGGAGGATATCGTCCTGCTGGTCTATGGCGATCCACCCAGGCCCGGTGAGACACGACCGGTCGACCGGCTCCACGCCGAGCTTGAGGCCCTGACGGTAGCGAACGGCGGCCGCATCACCCACGTGGTCGAACTGACACCTGCGGGCGACAAGCTGTCCGACCGCAAGGAACCGTTCGGCTTTGTCGACGGCGTGTCGCAGCCGGCCATGCGCGGCACCTATCGTGGCCTGCGCAACGACGATCCCATCCATCTGGTCGAGCCCGGCGAATTCGTGCTCGGCTATCCCGACAATCGCGGCAACGTGCCGCCGGGACCGGTGATGGACGCGCGCTGCGATCCAGGTCTCCGGCTGCCGGTGGCGGGCATGGTGCACGGCTTCGGGGAAACGGTCGCGGAAAACCCGCGCCTCATCGGCTATAACGGCTCGTTCCTGGTGATCCGCCAGCTCGAACAGGACAGCGACGGATTCGAGGACTTCTGCATGGCGGAGGGCGAGCGCCTCAAGGACGCTTTTCCCGACCTGCCGCTCGAGACGGAAAACATGGCGGCCTATGTCGGCGCCAAGATGATCGGCCGCTGGCAGGACGGCTCATCCCTGGTGCGCTATCCCTACCTGTCGGCCAGCCGGTTGCAGGAGAAGCGCCGCGAGGCGCAGACCGCCGTCTCCCGGCCGGAAAGCCATCCCGCCGACGCGGCCGCGACCCCCGTGCCGCCGGCCGACGCCCGGCCGCAGACCGGTGTGGCGGGCGCGTCGAAGCTGCCGGACATCAAGCCGGATAACGACTTCCTTTTCGGTACCGAAGATCCGCAGGGCCAGCGCTGTCCCTATGGCGCCCATATTCGCCGCGCCAACCCGCGCGAAAGCCTGTCGCCGGGATCGAACGACCAGATCGACATCAGCAACCGCCACCGTATTCTGCGCGTCGGCCGCGGCTATCTCGGCGAGGACGGCCAGACCAGGGGGCTGATGTTCATGTGCCTCAACGGCGATATCGAGCGCCAGTTCGAGTTCATCCAGCAGACCTGGATGGGCAGCACCAAGTTCCACGGCCTGGATGCCGAAGCCGACCCGATCGCCGGGCGGGGGCTGGCCAAGGGCGAGGGCAACCGCTGCGACGGCTTTACGATCCCAAGCCGGCGCGGGCCGGTGGGGCTTGCGCCCTTGCCGCAGTTCGTCACGGTGCGCGGCGGCGGTTATTTCTTCCTGCCTGGCCGTCAGCTTCTCAGGTACCTGGCGACGCCCGAAGCCGCTAGCCGGGGGTGACGGGCGCGGTATCATGCCCGTCGATGGCAAGCCGTATCCTTAGACCTCGGTCCTCGCCGGAATGCGGCGCATCTGGAAGCCGGTCTTGGATTGTTCGAACCCGGCCCCTCGGTAAAAAGCCAGGGTCTCGGGTTTGCTCGATCCCGTCATGAGCATCAGCTTGTAGCAGCCGGCCGCCCACGCGGCGTCGGCAGCGTGGCGCAGCATCCGGCGGCCAAGACCTTGATTGCGGAAGCCGCCATGCGTCACGACATTCTCCAGCAAGCCATACGGCTTGCCGCCACGGGTCAGGTTGGGAATGACAACCAGCGTGCACGACGCAACCAGCACGCCGTCCAGTTCCCCGACGAAAATCGCACTGCCGGGATAGGCATGAAAGCGCTCAAGGACGTCCTCGGCGATGCCTAAGGGGGGCGCGTCGTCGCCCTGGGAAAGGTGCTGGTAGAGGTCCATGAGCGCCGGCAAATCCTGCCGGACAGCATGTCTGATTTTCAGGGAAGGCGTGGGCATGAACCCAATCTGCATCGCGCCTGCGTCATGTGCAAGGTGCGTGCTTCTTCCGGGAGCTCCAAGTCGGTCGTTATGTATCAGTTTATGCCGGGAAATCAGCCAGTCGCGGCGTGCCGCACAGGTAGTCGTTTACATCTTCAGGATTTGGGTGGCGCCACGCGGTTGTTCGCCCTAGGGTGAAGAAGGGGGAGGCTTGAGTTTATGAATGGACCCCGCCATGTCCCCCGATATACGACTGACCTATGCCGGCACGCTGGATGATGTCTGCCAGCGATACCCGCGTGATGTGCCGCTGACCGACGCGTTTTACCACAATGTGCTGTTGCGCCACGTCCTATATGGCCACGGGCTGGTTCTGAACGACGGCTATCTGGTGGCCAATTCCTACTTCAGGAGAGCCCTGTCACTGGGACGTGACTCGCTGGCATATTCGCTGATCGAAGCCGGCAGCATCCGTATACTGAGTATTGGCGATGATATCGAAGCCTCTATCGTCCGGCGGGCCGAAAGCGGTGTAACCAGCCATCAGAGACTGGTGGCTTCCGAAGACTGGCCGCAGGTTCGGTCGAATATTTCGCGGCTGTCGGAGGCCCAGCGCGCGCTTGGCGCCGGACTGTCTTGGCCGACGCACGACATGACCGACTGCTTCCTCAAACTTATGAGACGCACCCGCGACAGCGCTGCGTCGTCGCTTGGTTTGTCCGGTGACCAGGGACGCGTCTATCCCCTGCTGATCGACCGATTGGAAGGCGCGCTGCAAGCCCGGTGGGCCGCGCCACGCACGCAATGGGAGGATCTGTGCCGCGATGCGTTGCTGCGTGGCGAGATCGACGATGCGGCGCTTGCCTCCTTCATGGCGATCGCGAACGAGGCCTACCATATCGGCTTTACCGCCTGCCTGTCGTCCGGTTCGAGTGTGAGTCTCGCCGTCGAGACTTTCAAGACCGGTGCCTTCGACGAACTGCTCGGATTGTCCAGTTATCGCGTTCGAGATGTCGCCATGCCTGAACCCCTTCCGGCAATAGGTTTCGACGGATTGGCCCGCGTATTGTCAGGGGAGGGACAGACGCTACGCAATCGCTATTTATCGTCCGGACAGGATGAGGAGCGCACTGCCTATCTTGCTTTCCTGGAAAAGGAATTCGGCACTCTGTCGTTAACCGGCGACATTATGGCAGTCGCCGAAAGCCGTCACGGCTACTGGCTGTCCTCCGCTTCGGCATCGACAGCAACCGCGCTGGCTGCTGCTGCCCTGTCAGAGACGGAACGGCCCTACCGTATGGAAAAGCCACTGGACGCTCTGCAATTGGAAGGCATTGTTTGTGTCGCCTTTACACAACCTATGGCTAGCCAGGTCACCGCGGGTGTGCGACTGTTCACCGGCTAGGCGGCTTTTGGGGGGAATGACATGTTCACGGATTTTCAGGATCGACTGACGTACTTCGGAACGCTGGACGACGTGGTCGACCGCTATCCGTGGCCGAAACCGATCGACCGGCGGTCAATCCAGCAGCAACTCATCACTGCGGCAATCTACGACAAGAAGATTCTGATCAATGACGGCTATCTGGTCGCCAACCGTCATCTGATCGGAGAAGTCGTCGACTTGGACAAGACGCTGGTCGGCAACATGTTGTCGACCGGGACCGCGCGCCTGTTCGCCCGTGGTGGAACGACCGACCTGGCCGCCGGCATCGCCAGGACGGCCGAAAAGGTCAAGAGTCACCGCAAGGTCATGGCACATAAGGATTGGTGGAAAACCCGGAACGACCTGGAATTCCTGTCGAACTACGTCAGCCACCTGACTGTTCCGTGGCCGGCCGACAAGAATATGGGCGAGATTTTCCATTCCCTGCTCTGCCGCGTCCGGGCGCTGGAGGGGCAAAGAGGGACTTTGCTGGCGGCGCAGTTTTTCAAGGACTTCGATGCGATCTTCGATATCTACCTGACACGGATCGCCAAGCCCTATAACGGCGCGCGGACGGAATGGGAGCACAGTTGCTGGCTTCACTACAAGACGGTCGAGGCGCCGGACCACGACACCGTCGTCGAGGGTAAGGCCATGTCCGACCACGGCGACCTGTCCGGTATCCGGTTGATGATGAACGTCGCTAACGAAGTCTATCATCTCGCCTATTCAATCGGCGCCCATTGCAGCATCACGGCTCCGAACACCATTCGCGGCATCGAAAAATCCACCGTCGGCATATCGACCGCCCTGATCAGCGCGTTTCCTGACATTCTGGGGCCGGAAGCGGTCGCGCCTTCGCAGGAGATTTCGCGCGAAAAGCTCAATCGGATGAATCAGCTTATTCTGGCCGTGCCGCCGACTCTGCAATTCGAAGACGACTTCTCCTTCATCACGCGTTTCAATACCAATGGCGACTGCCGCCGTGCCCGCAAGACCTATCTGGAGGCGCTGGAAAAATTCGCAAGGGATAATGCGACGTTTACGGAGGCGATCGACGCACGGAATGAGTTCGCTATCGAGCTGGCCAGGGTCATGCGTCCGGCCGTCAAGCCGGATTTTACCGACAAGCTATTCTCTCAGCTGGAAAAGCGGTTCATTTCTGAGCCTCTGGAACTGGCTTCCGAGGCCATTTTCAGTCTGGCCGGGGCAGCAGGCAAGCTGATTTTCGGGGAAGCTTTTACCGTCGGGTACGATCACGTGAAGACCCGTTTCATGGAACGCATCATCGAAAGCGGTGTCCGCGCCCAGCTCAAGACGCCCGGTATCGAACATGCGCAGGCGGCCGATCCGGAGCCACTGGCGCGCCAGATCGGTTTGTATATCGGACCGCTCAAGGCCTATGGAATGCAAGAGGTGGCCAAGACGATCAGCGCCCATCCGGACATTGCCCCGCCACCGCCCCCGACCGGTTACAATCCGGACGCACAGGTTTAGTCTGCGCGCACCGCCTCGGCGACGGCCATGAAAAACGGGCCGACACCTTTGGGATCGTTGGCGACGACCTTTTCCGACAGGTAGTACTCATAGCTGCCGTCGCGGTAGGGATCGCCGCCCAGGCCCGCGACCCGGCAGATGCCGTTCAGCGCTACCGGTGTCAAAAAGCGGCCGATGCAGGCCGACAGGCTTTCCAGTCCGGCGTGCCGCGTTTCGTTGCCAGTCACGCCCA
>CAMLLA010000227.1 GCA_946480525.1 uncultured Asticcacaulis sp.
CGCCACAATAAATCGTAATATTTATATCGCTTGCTGCGGCACCTCACTGCTGCGGCAGGCACAAGAGAGAGGCCGACCCCGAGGGCATAATCAGATAAGTATCTGATATTGCGCATATAATAATGCGATACAATCCATTGCACGCAACGTAATATGGATTGCATAGTTCCTGGTCAGAAAATAAATGTGACTTGTAATACAATTTGAGTCGTAATAAATCATACAAGTACTCGCCCCGACATGAGCGCGAGACCGAATGCCACGAAGAGGAAACAATGAGCACCAACAGAATTAAGAGGGCCCTGGGCGTTTCAGCGATCGCGCTCGGCCTGGCCGCAGCCGTCGGCGCACAGGCGCAGGACGGTTCAGCCGGTCAAACCGGACCTGCCCCGGCAGCCGAGAGCGGCGGGGATGTGGTTGTTGTCACGGGCGTCCGCGCCAGCCTGCGATCAGCCCAGACGATCAAGCGCAATGCCGACCAGATCGTCGATTCGGTCCAGGCCCAGGACATCGGCAAGTTGCCCGATGCAAACACCACCGAAGCCTTGCAGCGGATTACCGGCGTACAAATTCAACGCCGCTATGGCGAAGGCGCCACCGATTTCGATCACCGGACGCAGCCCGCTGTTACGGTGCGCGGCCTGACCCAGGTGCAGAACTTCCTGGACGGCCGCGCCATCTATTCCGCTTCGGGCGGCCGGGCATTCGACCTGGAAGGCATGCCGCCGGAACTGCTGGCGGGTATCGACGTCTATAAGAACGCACCGGCCAACATCATCGAAGGCGGTGTCGGCGGAGCGGTCAATCTCCGGACCCGCAAGCCGTTCGACGCAGCCGGCCAGATCCTCAGCGCCACTGTCCGCGGCAACTACTACGACCGCGTCGGCAAGGAAGGCGGCTCGATCTCTGGCCTCTATAGCAATCGCTGGGACACGTCCGCCGGCGAGATGGGCTTCCTGGTCAACGTCGTGCTGAGCAAGAGCCAGTACCGGCAGGACGGCCTGCTGGCCGGTCCGTTCGACTCCGTCGCGCCTGGCTCGATTACCGGCGCGCCGGCCAATGCCCAGGTGCCGTATGGCTTCGAAATCTATGACGATACCGGGGACCGCAAGCGTCTCGGCGTCGCCACCGCCTTCCAGTGGAAACCCAATGACAACCTGCTGCTGACCGCACAGTACCAGCAGGCGAAATACTGGTTCAACCGCACCGGCGCCTATTATTACGACTACAATAACCGCTCGAATGTCCGCAATTCGTCCGGCGCCGTCACCAGCTACGGCACCGATCCGCTTCCGGGCGCCAGCTTCACCTTCAACGATGAAGGCTACGCGACCAAAGGCTCGTTGCAGAACCAGACGTTCGAAACCGGCCGTTTCGATCAGGAACTGTGGAGCCAGAGCGAGAACTTCACCCTGAACGCCGCCTGGCGGGTCAGCGACAAGCTGAAAACCAACTTCGACCTCCAGTACCTCAAGTCGTATTACAATGCCGACCGCAACGGCCACGTCCTCTCGCTGTACACCCAGGCCGGACAAAACGCCCTGACGACGCCGCACAAGACGGTCGTCGACTTCGACCTGACGGGCAAATACCCGAAATGGGACGTCCGCGACCCCGCGCTGCTGACCAATCCGGCCAACTACACGACACCGTACATCGCCGACTCCCTGCAGCGTAACGACGCCGACACCTTGGCTCTGACGGCCGATTTCGAATACGACTTCGAAGGCGGCTTCTTCGACAAGCTGCGCGGTGGCGCACGCTATTCCGACAACACGATCGATCTGCGCGGTACCTGGCACGGCGTCTGCGTGACGTCACTGGGCGCCGATCCGAACTGCTCGGCGCCTGCGGGCACGCCGCTCGTGCCGCTGTCCTTACACCCCGAACTGGCGATGAAGGGCCCATCCGAGGACTGGTTCGACGGCAATACCGTCAAGGCCGGCCTGCTGTATCCCGCCTTCCCGGCAGGCGACGGCGTATGGGCGCAGACCAAGGCGCTCTACGCCACGCTCGGCGCGACGACCAAGGACGCTTTCACGCCGGGCGATCTTAACCACCAGACGGAAAAGACCTATACCGCCTGGGCGATCGCGGACTACGATGCCCAACTGGGCGGCGTCGCCATCGACGGCGGCCTGGGTGTTCGCGTCGTCAAGACCGAAGCCACGTCGTCAGGCACGCAGTTCAACTCGGACGGCACATCCACGCCGATCGACGTCGACAACAGCTATACGCGGGTACTCCCCAGCTTCAACCTGCGCGCCAAGTTCAGCGACACACTGCAAGCGCGGGCGGCCTATTCGAAGGGTGTGGCCCGGCCGAACTTCGATCAGCTGTCGACGAACCTGACGCTGAACAATCCCAACCAGGTCAATCCGGTCACCGGCCACCCCAGCGCCAGTTCCGGAAATCCGGCCCTGCGCCCGATCGAGTCGGACAATTTCGACGTGACGGCGGAGTGGTACTTCGCCCCCACCGGCTCGCTGACCGCCGGCGTGTTCTACAAGAAGGTCGACGGCTTCCTGGCCGGCGGCACGGTTGTCGGGACCTATAACGGCGTCGTCTACGACGTTAACACCGTCGTCAATTCCGGCGAAGGCACCGTCCAGGGCATCGAAATCGGCTATCAGCAGTTCTTCGACTTCCTGCCGGGCATCTTCAGCGGGCTTGGTCTGCAGGCGAACTACACCTATGTCGACAGCAGCGTGAGCAACCCGTTCGCGACCACCGGCTCGAACATCCCGCAACAGGTGCCGCTCGAGAAACTGTCCAAGGACAGCTACAACATCGTCGGCCTGTACGAAAAAGGTCCGGTCAGCGCACGCATCGCCTATAACTGGCGCTCGAGCTATCTCGACCAGACGACGGGCAGCGGCGCCAACGGCATCCCGCAATACGCCAAGCCCTATGCGTCGCTGGACGCGTCGGTGAGCGTCGACATAAATGAGCATGTCGCCGTTTCGTTCGACGCGGTCAATCTCAACAACCGTATGAACGTCCTCTACATCGGCACGCCCGCCGCGCCGTTGCAGTATCAGTTGAACGACCGGCGCTACGGTATCGCGCTGCGCGTGACCTACTAGCGATATGACAAAACCCGCTTTGATCACCATCACGATCAGGCAACCTATCCTATCGCGATATCCTGGCCGAAACCCGCTTACCCGGTCCGGTATATCGCTCTAGTCCCTGCCCTTGCCGGTGCGGCCTTATGGCCGTACCGGTATTTTTTTGGTCGGCCGCCATGATCGCAACGCCCACATCTCCATCTGAAACGGTCCCGTCGGACGACGCCCTGACGCACATCGTCATCGTCGGCGGCGGCGCGGCCGGCTGGATGGCGGCTGCGGCCCTGTCCCGCGTTCTGGGCCGGACGGGCCCGGCCGTTACGCTGATCGAATCCGAAGATATTGGCATTGTGGGTGTCGGCGAGGCCACGATCCCGCCCATCCGTGCCTTCAATACCCTGATCGGCATCGACGAAGCGACCTTCGTCCGCGAAACCCAGGGCACGTTCAAGCTCGGTATTGAATTTATCGACTGGACCCGCCTGAACCATCGCTACTTTCACCCCTTCGGCATCTATGGCCACGACTTCGGCATAGCGCCGTTCGAGGCTGTCTGGCGCAGGCAACGGCGTGCAGGACAGGCGCAGGCGCTTGACGCCTATTCGGTCAGTGCCCGGGCGGCCGAAGCCGGCCGATTTGCGCCGATACAGCCAACGCCGGGCGGACCGCCGTCCATGGGATACGCCTTTCACTTTGACGCCGCGCTTTACGCAAAGCTGTTGCGCACCCATGCCGAAGCCGCCGGCGTCACACGCCGCGAAGGCAAGATCGTCGATGCCTCCCTGCGCAATGAAGACGGCTTCGTCGAAGCGGTCACCCTGGAGAACGGAGAACGGATCGCCGGTGATCTCTTCATCGACTGCTCGGGCTTTCGTTCCCTGCTTCTCGGCCAGGCCTTGTCCACGCCGTTCGAAGACTGGTCGCACTGGTTGCCTAACGATCACGCCCTGGCGGTGCCGTCGCGGAATGCCGGTCCTCCGGCGCCATTCACCCGATCCACCGCGCGCGGGGCGGGCTGGCAGTGGCGCATCCCGCTGCAGCACCGCACGGGCAACGGCTATGTTTTCTCAAGCCGCCATGTCTCCATCGACGAAGCGACGGCCACCCTGCTGTCGGGCCTCGACGGCGAACCGCTTGCCGACCCCCGTCTGCTTAGCTTCAAAGCCGGCCGGCGCACGGCGCTGTGGGTGAAGAATGTCGTCGCACTGGGCCTGGCTTCCGGTTTTCTGGAACCGCTGGAATCCACCAGCATCCATCTCATTCAAACGGGGATCGCGCGGCTGCTCGAAATGCTTCCGACGCGGGCCTTCGCGCCGGCCGACACACGGCGCTATAACCGTCTTATGGCGGCCGACTTCGAATCGATCCGCGACTTCCTGGTCCTGCATTTCCACATGACCGAGCGCAGCGACACGGCCTACTGGCGCGAATTGCGCGCCATGCCCCTGCCCGACAGCCTGTCAGACCGGCTTGACATCTATCGCGCCACCGGCCGGATTTTCCGCGAGAGTGACGAACTCTTCACCAAGACAAGCTGGCTGGCCGTTCTCGACGGACAGGAAGCGCCCGTCGACGGCGAAGACCCCCTGGCACTCGGGATTGCGGACGATGCCGCCGTGGCTCGCCTTGCCAGGATTGCCGAGGCCTCAGGCGCGGCGGTAAACCGGATGCCGTTTCACGGCGACTTCATCGCGGCGCATTGCCAGGCGGGGCCGTTGGAGCCGGTCCAAGACGGGCCTTGAAACGACGTCTCCATCGGCAGATCGCGAATGGCCTGGAGCGATATGGCGAAACGGAGTTCGGCGCAGCCAAAAGTGTAAGCGGTTTTCGCCTTAAATATCGCGATAAAACAAAAACTTATATCGGAATGGCGTTTCCGCCTAAACCCATTCCGATCTAGCCCTCAAGGCCTGACCTGATCACTGAGATCGGGCACAGCCGCAATGAGCGCCTTGGCAAACGCCGCCGAAAACACAGCGGCCCCTTTAGGCCCCAGGTGGGTGTAATCGAAGGTGACAGGCGGACGCGTTTTCTCGCTTTCGACCACTTCAGTCTTGTGTATTGCCTGCACGCCGGGCTTGAAGGCGCCGACCGACGTGCCTGTCCTTGCCCCTTCCAGGACGGCCTCGGAAGGTGCTGCTACGGACAGGTCGAGGCTGGCGACAGGGCCCATCGCCTGGACGAGATCTACGGATATCCTGTGCAGATCGACCATCGGGACGTTGAGTTCCTTTGCGACCGAGACCGTGCTGTCAGCCCAGGGCGCCAGCGTGTCCTGCAGCGAATAGTCGACGAAGTCGCGGCGCGTAAGCGGCGTCACCAGGATCGGAATGGCGCCGGCATTGCGCACGTCACGCACATATTGCCTGAGATTCTGCGGGAATTCGGTATCCAGGTCGGTGGACTGTCCCGGCTTGCCCGGCTGGTCATTGTGGCCGAACTGAATGATGACGTAGACCTTGCTGAAGCCCGGCGTCTTCGCTTCGTTCAAGGCGATGTCCCACGTGCCCTCGGCCCGGTAGCTGAGCGTCGAGCGTCCGCCCAGGGCCATGTTGATGCACGGTGTAAAGCCCGAGACGTGTGCCGCGCAGAAGGCCCCTCCCCAGCCCGTGCCCACCTGGACGGTCGAGTCACCGACAAGAATAATCTTCCGGAGCGTAACCTGGCGGGTCTTCCGGCGCGCCTCCGCATCGCTGACCGACACCGGCACGGCAAGCGCGGGCGGCGGCACGACGGTCGCCTTTGGCTGCGCCATGGCCGGCACCGCCAGGGTCAGAATCGCCGTGGCAAGAAGGCCTGATGATTTCATGTCCTGCTCCCAGGCTTTCATCCGAAAAGTCGATATCGGCTAGAAAGCATTGAATGCCGCCCCATAACGTTTGGGCGCGCGATCCAGTTCGACTTCAATCCGGTCGAGGACAATCCCCGGGTCCAGCGCATACACTTTCAGTTCGTGCATACCCGGTTTCAGGATATTCAGAGGCAATGTCCGTATTGCGGTATTGCTCAGGACGTTCTCGCGCCATTCATCACTGCGCCCTATCGTCATGTAATCGAGGACCTGCAATGGCCCACCATCCAGACTTACCGCGATGCGGACGCCTGTACCGGGGTGCAGGGGCTTCGTCGGCAGGGCGACGAGCCTTACCTGTCCGCCGACCGAAGAGGTACTCTCGAAACGATAGACCAGAGGTGTCGCCGCCTTGGCGCCGGTCACGTCGATCGACGGCACATCCAGCTTCGACCGGACGGCCTGCCCCTGGCTGCCCAGGTCATCGATGATTTCCCATTGCGGAGCCATCCTGGCCGAGACCACCGGGATAGCGATCGTGCGGTAGGCTTCAGCCGGAACCCTGTTGTCCTTCAGGACCTGCGTCCGGATGTTCCTGGCACGTCCGCCACAGTTCAAGGCAAGGTTTCCGGCCGACGCGCCGCCGTCATAGGTCACGGTCAGCCGCACTTCGTAACCGTTGGCAGCGTTCAGCGTGCCGGCTTCCGCCGACAGTTTGATGCTGCTGTTGGCCGATGTAGCCGTCCATTTGACGTCTTGCGCCGCGTAGCCAAACAGGCTGATCGTCTGTTTTCCAGGCTTGCCGCTTCGGAAGGTCAAAGGCCCTCCTTCACCATCGACGGCATATTGGCCATTGAACGCGAACCCACACCCGTCCTTGCCGGTGCCGCTCCAGGCAGGAAGCTTCGGCATATCGAATACCGGCAGCTTGCGCGGCGCCATGTCCATCATGTAACGCCATTTGCCGTTGCGCTGGCTGTTATAGCTTGCGGTATCCTTGATGATCCGGTCGTAGGCGGCTTTTGCCTGGCCGCT
>CAMLLA010000228.1 GCA_946480525.1 uncultured Asticcacaulis sp.
GTCCGTCAGGCTGTAGGACGCGCTCATGTCGTAATTGGTGGTCGAATTGGTGCCGGCGACCGAGTTGCCGTCGTTCGAGGGCACCGCCGTCAGATAACCGTCGCGATAGGCCATAGACCCACGGACCGAAAACTTTTCCGTTTCGTAGTACAGGGTGAAGTTCGAGGCGTGCTTCGACAGACCGACCAGGGTCTCGTTGATGGTCGGCGCGCCCGGCGTCGTCGATGTCAGGTATTCGATATCCGAGTCGACATAGGTGTAGTTGAACAGGACGCCGAAGTGCTTCGCCCAGCCCGGCAGGAAGTCGAGATCGCGCTGGATGTTGATTTCAACGCCCTTCAACTCGCCGCCCGGCGAATTGATCGGCTGGCTGACCGCGAAGATGTCGGTCGGTGTCGCCGTCGTTCCGGCCAGCAGGGCGTTGGGCAGGCCCAGCTGATTGAACGGGATGTCCTGGCGCAGGGTCTGCACGAAGGTGTCGATATTCTTGTAGAACAGGCCGACCGCGTAGATCGAGCTGCGCGACGGATACCATTCGAAGGACAGGTCGAGATTCTTGGACTTGGTCGGGTCGATCAGCGGATTGCCCGCGAGCACCGGCGCGACCCCATTCTCGACCGCCCGGCGTCAGAGAGGAAATGGACGGACGGGCGATCGTCTCGGCGGCGCTCAGGCGGACCATGACCGTGTCGCTCACCTCCATGGCCAGGTTGGCCGACGGCAGGGTGGTGTCGTAGGTGCGCGAGGCTTCGACCCACTCGATGCTGGTGCCGCGCGCCGCATAGCCGCCGGAATTCTGCTCGGTCGTGACGTGGCGGATACCCGCGTCGCCGCGCACCGGCCTACCCAACAGGTCGAAGTTGAACTCGGCCATCAGGTAGACGCCCAGATCGGCTTCGTCGACCGTGATGAACTGACCGCGCGCCGAGGAATTCTGCGTGCCGGTCAGGGCATAGATGCCGCAATTGCAGTAGATGTCATAGACGTCCGCAAACTTTTGCAGGTCGGGACGCAGCCAGCCGGTGACATTGCCGGACGGCTGATCGAGGCCACGCCCGAAGCCGGAGAACGGCATCGACACATTGGCCAGATCGGCGGCGCTCAGCGTATTCACGACCGTTTCCGTCGTGCGGTAATAGCCTTCTGAGTCGAAGGTGAACTTGCGGTAGTCCACACCGCCCTTGATCTTCAGGTTCGAGGTCGCCTTGTATTCGCCGCCCAACTGCGCCGAATTGAAGCTGTTGGTAACGGCGCTGGGGCGGATACGGACTTCGGACGTGCCGTTGATCATCGACCAGTTGGCAGGGCTGTTGACATCGAAGCCCCAGTTGACCGCCGGCAGGCGGGTGCGGAAGTCATAGCTGTAGCCGGACGTGTTGGCGCGATCGAAGGTGATGATGGTCGAGACAGGGTTGGAGAACTCCGACGTCGCCGCCCCGATCAGGGCATTGACACGGAACTTCTCGCTGAAGTCGTGGCGCAGCGACAAGCTGAGCTGCGAAAATTCGGTCGTCATCTCGTCCCAGGCCGACTGGGTACGGACATCGACATTGTCCATCCTGGCATAGACCAGGTTGCGGTTTTCATCGACAACGCCGTCGCGGATGATGGTCTGCGGCTTGCCCGTGCCGGCGCGGCTCAAGCCAATCGCCTGGAACTGCGCCTCGTCGCGCGTGGTGTCGACCTTGGAATAAAGGGCATCGAGCGTGATCAGGGTGTTGTCGCCGGGGCGCATCTGGAACGAGCCCGTGACGCCCAGGCGTTCGGATTCGATGTCGTAACTGACGTACGAAGGAATGCGCGGATGATAGATCGCCGTGGCGGTATTGGTGTCGTTGATCTGGGCAATCGTATAGCCCGGCAAGGTCGAGGCGGCGTTGAAGCCGCTGTTGGCGCCGCCATAGGTCCAGCGCGTGATATTGGCGCCCTCTTCCTTGATGTGGCGCTTTTCGTAGGCGACCGACATCAACGCACCCAGCTTGCCGTCGGCCCAGCGGTTCGAGGCCAGCATGGTGACGCGCGGCGTCACTTCGCGGCCGAGATCGTTATAGGCCGCCTGGGCCGACACGACCAGCTGGCCGCCCTTGAAATCGAACGGGCGCGCCGTCTGCAGATCGACTGTGGCGCCCAATGAGCCTTCCTCGACATCGGCCGAGGCGGTCTTGCGCACGCTCAAGGAATTGAACAATTCGGAGGCGAACATGTTGAAGTCGAAACCGCGCGTCCGGTTGGTGCCGCCGGAATTGACCGTGCCGCCCGTCGTGGCGATGGCTTCCATGCCGTTGATGCGGACGCGGGTATATTCGGAACCCAGTCCCCGCACGGAAATCTGGCGGCCTTCGCCATTGGCGCGGGTGATCGCCACGCCCGGAATCCGTTGCAGCGATTCCGCCAGGTTGAGATCGGGGAAGTCGGCGATGTCCTCGGCCTTGATGACATCGACAATGCCGTTTTCATTGCGTTTGGTCGAGATGGCGTTCTGCAGGCTGCCGCGGAAACCCGTCACCACGACGACGTCGCTTTCCTGTGGCGCATCCTGAGCCATAACCTGCGGCGCTGTCATTGCCAGCATCGCAACCAAGGATGCGCCGCCGATGAGACGCGCACGCACCGCCCCTGCCCTGTTTCTGTTCATGTCGTTCCTCGCCTTATGGCGACAGGGATTTTGTGCTCACAGCACATTCCTGCCGGTTTTTATAAGGCAAGATATAGGCACCTTTTCCGGACAGCAGCGAATCCCATTCATGCATGAATCGATGCGCAAACTGGAATGAACGGCGGGCGCGTTACGCCGTTTGACGTTCACGCACGCGTCGGCCGATGCGCCTGGATAAACATGGCGACGGCGGACCGGCAGTAGGCGCGCGTGTCTGCGTCCGATGCGCCGACAGGATTGAACCGCGCCGTAATCAAAAGGTCAGATCCCTTGAAAAGGGCAGCGAATAGCCGCGCTGACTGATGGGGATCGGGAATGTTGAGAACGGCCCTGGCGTGCAACCGCCGCAGCAGCGCCTCGATCTGGCTCATGAACCTGGCGGGGCCGGCATTATAATAGAGACGCGCCAGATCGGTCTGATTGGTCTTGTCAGCCATAACCATGGCCTCGACGCTGCGCACCTCCTGGCTCAGCAGCAGGCCCAGCAAGCTTGAGCCGACTGCCAGGAGTTGCTCCTCGGCTGTCCCCTCGCCGCCTTCGAACAGGGACTGTGGGGCAAACTGCTGACATCGGGCCGCAATGGCAGCGCTGAACAACGCCTCCTTGTTCTCGAAATGCCGGTAGATGCTGAGCTTCGATATCCTGGCCCGCTGGGCGACCTTATCCATGGTCGTCGCCTGGAAACCCAGTTCGAGGAAGAGGTCGCACGCGGTGTCGGCGATGGTTTGCCGCAGCGCCTCATTGACGGGACGGCCCCGGCGGCCTGGCTTTTTTTCAGTCATGATAATAATGATACTTGACAGTATCCAAATTTTGGCGCTTTACGATACTCATGAGTATCAAATACGCCACCCTATGGATCAAAGTCAACATGTCCTTTCCATCCGCTCTTATAAAAAATGGCCCGGCCCTGGCTTCCCTGGCGACCCTCATGGCCGTTCTGGTCGCCTGCCAGGCCCCGGCAAAGCCTGAAGCGAACAATACTCCCCGCGTCCTGACCTACCGCGTCGGCACCTCGACTGAAACCGGAACGGCCTATGCCGGCACGATCCGGTCACGGGTCGAGCAGACCCTGGCCTTCCGGGTCGGCGGCAAGATCATCGAGCGCAAGGTCAATCTCGGTGACCGTGTATCGCCGGGACAGTTGCTCATGCGGCTCGATCCGACCGATTACAGCGACGGCGTCGATGCCGCCACCGCAGCGGTCGCAGCCGCACGCAGCGTCGCGGTCAGGGCCAATGCCAACTATGAGCGGGTGAACAGCCTGGCGGCCAGCGGATCGACTTCCGTCGACATGATCGAACAGGCCAGGGCGGCGAAGGATGGCGCCGACGCCAACCTGAAGGCCGCCGAAGCGCAGTTGGCGACCGTCAGGAACCAACGCGGGTACACCGAACTGCGCGCCGATGTCGCTGGCTTAATCGTCGAACTGCCGGGAGAAGCCGGACAGGTTGTGGCGGCCGGGCAGCCGATAATCAGAATTGCCCAGGCCGGCGCCCCGGAAGCCGTCGTCGGTCTGCCGGAAGCCGGCCACGCCATCGGCGAGACGGCGCAGATCACCGTCTTTGGCGCGACCGGCACTGTCTTTAACGGGCGCCTGCGTCAGGTATCCGTCGCTGCCGATCCGTCGACGCGTCTGTTCGAGGCGCGCTACGTGCTGGATGCCAGCTTTGCCGACGCGCCTTTGGGATCGACCGTTCAGGTGACGCCTTCCGGCGTGAAGGCGGCATCGTCTTCGCTGGATGTTCCGTTGGCCGCGCTGGTCGACAAGGGCAGCGGCACGAAGGTCTGGGTCATCGACGCCAAGGGCAGCGTCCGCGCCCGGCCGGTGACAGTCGCGCGCTTCAACGAGGAAACCGCGACCCTGTCGTCCGGCCTCGCCCAGGGCGAAGTCGTCGTGGCGGCCGGCGCGCAATTGCTCAACGAAGGCCAGGTCGTGCGTGCTATCAAGGGAGGCACGCTGTGAGCTTCCCCAACCTGTCCGCCCTGGCGGTGCGTGAACGCGCCGTCACCCTGTTCCTTATCCTGGCCGTCCTGGCCGCCGGCACATTCGCCTTCATCAAGCTGGGCCGGGCCGAAGACCCGCGCTTTACGGTCAAGATCATGACCGTCACCGCCGTCTGGCCGGGCGCCACGGCAAAGGAAATGGACGAGAATGTCGGCGATGTTCTCGAAAAGCGCCTCCAGGAACTGCAATATTACGACCGCGTCGAGACGACCGCCCAGCCGGGTGTGTTGCAAGCCAAGGTCATACTGAAGGACTCGACGCCGCCGTCGGCCGTGCCTGAACAGTTCTATCAGGTGCGCAAGAAGCTGTCGGACGAGGCGCGGAACCTGCCTCGAGGCGTCTACGGCCCCTTCTTCGACGACGAATTCAGCGACGTCTATTTCTCGCTCTATGCCATCCAGGCGAAAGGCCTGCCCAACCGCGACCTGGTGAAACAGGCGGAAACCCTGCGCCAGCAACTGCTTCAGGTTCCGGGCGTGCAGAAGGTCAGGATCCTGGGTGAGCGCCCCCAGGCGATCTTCGTCGAAATTCCGCAGGCCAAACTGGCGACCCTGGGCGTCAACGCCCAGGACATCATGGCCGCATTGCGTGGCCGCAACGACGTCACGCCTTCGGGCTCCGTCGGCACGGTCGGCCCCAGGGTGCAGATCCGGCTCGATTCCGGCCTGACCTCGCTTGATGACGTGCGCAATGTGACGCTCAGCGTCCGTGGCCAGTTGCTGCGCATCGGTGACTTCGCCGAGGTCCGCCGCGGCTACGAAGACCCGGCCACCTTTGAGATCAATCACGCCGGTCAGCCGGCGGTCGTCCTGGGTGTCGTCATGGCGCCGCGTTTTAACGGCCTGACGCTCGGCAAGGCGCTCGAAAAGGAAGAGGCAAGTATGCACGCACAGCTTCCCCTGGGCGTCAGCTTCACCAAAATTTCGGATCAGGCCAAGGTGATCCACCATTCCGTCGATGAGTTCATGGTGAAGTTCATCGTCGCCCTGGGCGTCGTGATGCTGGTGTCCCTTGTGGCGCTCGGTTTCCGTGTCGGCCTTGTCGTCGCAGCCGCCGTCCCGCTGACCCTGGCGATCGTCTTCGTCGTCATGCTGCTGACCGGCCGGGATTTCGACCGGATCACGCTCGGCGCGCTGATCATCGCGCTGGGCCTGCTGGTCGACGACGCCATCATCGCCATCGAAATGATGGTCGTGAAGCTGGAAGAAGGCTACGATCGCATCAAGGCCGCGACCTATGCCTGGACCACGACCGCCGCCCCTATGCTGTCGGGCACGCTGGTCACGATCCTCGGCTTCATTCCGGTCGGCTTTGCCCAGTCCTCGGCCGGGGAATATGCCGGCAATATCTTCTGGGTCGTCGGTTTTGCCTTGATCGCATCATGGGTGGTCGCGGTCACCTTCACACCCTATCTGGGCGTGGTCATGCTGCCGGACATCAAGCCGAAACCCGGCCACCATTCCATGTACGACAGCAAGGGCTATACGGCTTTTCGCAAGCTGGTCCGGCTTACCGTCGATCATCGTATCCTGACGATTGCGATTACCGTGGGCCTGTTCCTGCTGTCCGGCGCCGGAATGATGGTGGTGAAGAAGCAGTTCTTCCCCAACTCCGACCGGACCGAGTTGACCGTCGAGGTCAAGATGCCCGTTGGCAGCGCGTTCGAAGCCACCAAGGCCGTGACGGCGCGCATCGAAGCCGACGTCTTAAAGCAGCCCGAGGCGACCGACGTTTCCGCCTATCTGGGCCGCGGCGCGCCGCGCTTCTTCTTCTCGCTCAACCCGGAACTGCCCAATCCCGCCTACGCCCAGGTCGTCATCCAGACAAAGGACGTCGAAGCGCGCGCAAGGCTGAAGGAGCGCCTGCAAACCTGGACGAAGGAAGGCCGCTACCCGCAAGCCCGCGTCCGGGTGACCCAGTTCCTGTTCGGTCCTCCCGTACCCTACCCCGTGCTTTTCCGCGTCATCGGTCCGGATGAAGCCGGCATCATGAAGGTCGCCGAAGAGGTGCGAGCTGTCCTCGAACACAATCCCAATGTCATCAACCCGCATCTCGACTGGGGCGAAAAAACGCCGATCATGCGCTACGTCATCGACGACGCCCGCCTGGCCCAGCTCAACCTGACCCGCCAGGCCGTGGACTTCCAGCTGCAAGGGCTCGTTTCCGGCGCTCCGGCGACCCAGGTGCGCGATGGCACGCGCACGGTCGACGTCGTGTTGAAAACCCCTGC
>CAMLLA010000229.1 GCA_946480525.1 uncultured Asticcacaulis sp.
AGGTCGCGGCAAACACATGGCCGCCCGTGCCGTCAGCAACGAAGAAAATATCTTCGGTCTTGGCGGGATTCAAAACAGCGCGGATAGCAGCACGGCCCGGATTGCCTATCGGCGTGACCGGCAGGCCGTCGATGGCGTACGTATTCCACGGCCTCTTTTTGTCGAGTTCCGACCGCAGCAGTCCACGCCCCAGCGGCTCGCCGTTGCTGATGCCGTAGATCACCGTCGGGTCGGATTCCAGCCGCATCCCCTTGCGCAGGCGGTTGACGAAAACGGCGGCGACGCGCGGGCGTTCCGAAGCGATGCCGGTCTCCTTTTCAACGACAGAGGCCAGGATCAACGCCTCTTCCTTGGTCTTGACAGGCAGGTTCGGCTGACGCTTGGCCCACTCTTCGTCCAAAGCCTTGCGGCCGGCATCCAGCATGCGATCGAGAACCGCCTGACGGCTTTCGCCGCGCTGGTAGTCATAGGTTTCCGGCAGAATGGACCCTTCGGGCGGCACGTCGATATCACCGGTCAGGTCCGTCACCGCCTTAAGGATGCGCACCGTCTGGCGCGACGTCCGGCCTTCGGGAATGGTGACAAAGCTGCGAATGACGCGGCCGTCTTCAATCTGATGCAGGACCGTCATCATCGACGCCCGCGCCGGGAACTGATAGGTGCCGGCCTTGAAGCGGTTGGCCTTGCCGCCCAGGCGCGCCGCGACGCGAAAGGCCAGTGCCGAACGGATGATTTTCTTGTCTTGCAGTTGCCGCGCCATGGCCGCCACGCTGGTGCCGGGCGCGAAGCTGATCTCCGTCTGGGTGGATGGTCCGGGACCAAAGGCCGTCGACCATGTAAACAACAAGGCCGCGAGAACCAGGAGAAGGATGCCAATGCCCAGTCCCGCCAGTGGGCCCTTCAGCCCCTTGCGTCTAACAGGCGGTTCAGCACCCGGCTCCATTCGAATCATGGCTCGACCTGGCCGAGGATCAGCGCTGCGTTGGTGCCGCCAAAGCCGAATGAGTTCGACATGACCTTCTTGACGGTCATCTTCTTAGCCTTGTGCGGGACAAGATCGATCGGCGTTTCAACGTCTGGATTGTCGAGGTTGAGCGTCGGCGGGACGATTTGGTCGCGGATGGCCAGGGCGCAGAAAATGGCTTCGACGGCGCCGGCGCCGCCCAGCAAGTGGCCGATGGCCGACTTGGTCGACGACACGGTACCCGTCTTGGCGCGTTCACCCAGGAACTTCTCGATGGCCTTCAGTTCGATGCCGTCAGCCATGGTCGAGGTGCCGTGGGCGTTGACGTAGTCGATTTCGGTGGGATCGATCCCGGCATCCTTAGCGGCCGCGACCATTGCACGGTAGCCGCCTTCACCGTCTTCCGAAGGCGCGGTGATGTGGTAGGCGTCGCCCGACAGGGCGTAACCCAGGACTTCGGCATAGATCTTGGCGCCGCGCGCCTTGGCGTGTTCGTATTCTTCCAGGACGACGACACCCGCGCCCTCGCCCATGACAAAGCCGTCGCGGTCCTTGTCGTAGGGGCGCGACGCCTTGGTGGGCTCATCGTTGAAGGCGGTGCACAAGGCGCGGCAAGCGATGAAACCGGCAATGCCGATCGGAACGATGGCCGATTCCGCGCCGCCGGCGACCATGACGTCGGCATCGCCGTGGGCGATCAGGCGGGCCGCATCGCCGATGGCGTGGGCGCCGGTCGCGCAGGCCGTGACGACCGAGTGATTCGGCCCCTTGAGGCCATGGCGGATCGACACCTGGCCCGACGCCAGGTTGATCAGGGATGACGGAATGAAGAAGGGCGAGATACGCTTGGGGCCCTTGTCGCGCAGTTCCAGGGCGGTGTCGGCGATGATGCCGAGGCCACCGATGCCCGAACCGATCATGACGCCGGTGCGGACCTTGTCCTCTTCACTTTCAGGGTGCCAGTTGGCGTCGTTGAGCGCCTCATCGGCGGCAGCTATGCCATAGAGGATAAAGTCGTCGACCTTGCGGCGTTCCTTGTTGGACAGGACTTTGGAGGGATCAAACGAGCCTTCGATATCAGGCCCGCCACCGCCGCGGCCTTCAACCGTCGGGACTTCACAGGCGACCTGACAGGCATAATCCGTCGTATCGAAGGCGGTGATCCTGCCCGCACCGGACTCGCCATTCAGCAGGCGTTTCCACGTAATATCGACGCCCGCGCCCAGCGGCGAAATCAGGCCCAGACCAGTAATAACAACGCGACGAACCATGTAGTCTCCACCCTGACAGCGTGCGGCACCAAGCGCGGCCCGCCGTCCCTGCCCCCGGCCATTGCGCGCATTTCCCAGCGCGGCACTTCATTTAACCATAGTTGGCCGCATTTTCAGCCCCGGGCAAATCCTTTTCGTCAGGAATTGGCCGCCCTTGCCGAAAATACGTGCCAGAAACGAAAGAAGCGCGGCCAAACCCCGACTATGAGGCCTGAGAACCGCGCTCCGTGAAAAGCCGTTTCCCGGCCTTAAGCCGCCAGCTTTTCCTGAATGTAGTTGACGGCGTCGCCGACGGTCAGGATATGTTCGGCCGAATCGTCGGGGATTTCGATATCGAATTCCTCTTCGAAAGCCATGACCAGCTCGACGATGTCGAGGCTGTCGGCTTCCAGATCGTCGATGAAGCTGGCCTTTTCGGTGACCTTGTCCGGATCAGCATCCAGGTGGTCGATCACAATCTTGCGAACACGTTCAAGAACTTCAGACATTTAACGTCCCTTCAGAGGTTTAGACATTCGGATACCTCGTGAGCGTTCGCCTGCGGGGCCATCAGAATCCGGGTTTGACTTTTATTCACACAATCAGCGCGATTCAAGCGATTTCGCGCCTTCTTTAACCAACAGTCCGTTGTACCGCAAGATATAGCGCGTTTATCTGTACGGACCGGTACGGCCAAGCAGGTTAGATCATGGCCATGCCGCCGTTGACGTGCAGGGTCTGGCCCGTCACGTAACCGGCTTCCGCGCTTGCAAGATAAACGGCGGCGGCGGCGATATCCGCGCCCTTGCCGAGGTCGCCGGCCGGAATCTTGGCCAGGATGGTTGCGCGCTGGGCTTCGTTCAGTTCGTCGGTCATCGGCGAGGCGATAAAGCCGGGCGCGATGCAGTTGACCGTGATACCGCGCGAGCCGACCTCCTGCGCGAGCGCCTTCGAGAAACCGATCATGCCGGCTTTTGACGCCGCATAGTTAGTCTGGCCGGGATTACCGGTAACCCCGACGATCGAGGTGATGCCGATGATGCGGCCGTGACGACGCTTCATCATGCCCTTGGTCGCCGCTCGCGCCAGGCGGAAATAGGCTTCCAGGTTGACGCGGATGACCGTATCCCAGTCCTCGTCCTTCATACGCAGGATCAGACCGTCGCGGGTGATGCCGGCATTGGCGATCAGGATGTCGAGGCCCGAGCCCGCAACCTCTTCGGCCTTTGCGACCAGGCCATCGACAGAAGCGGCATCCGACAGGTTGGCGGCGGCGACAAAGGCGTTGTCACCCAATTCCTTGGCCAGGTCGGTCAGCACGTTTTCGCGAGTGCCGGACAGGACGACCTTCGCGCCTTGCTTATGAAGCGCGCGGGCGATTTCAGCGCCGAGGCCACCCGTGGCGCCGGTAACAAGGGCGGTCTTGCCGGTCAGTTCAAACATGTGATCTCCCACAGTATGGTGTTTTCAGTGGTCGCGCCCTTACGCCATGAGGCGGGAAGGATCAAGCGGATTACGTATTTGGATTTCTGAGCTCCAACCTTCGCCCTCTCCATTCATGGGAAGGGCGAAGTTCAGTCGGTTCTTTAAGCTTTAAGACTCTGCGCGAACGCCTCAAAATCGGCAGCACCGTTGAGCGCGACGGCGGTGACTTCAGGTGCGATGCGCTTGATCATGCCTGTCAAAACCTTGCCGGCGCCGAGTTCGGCAATCGTGGTTACGCCGCCTTCCCCGGCCAGCCATTGCACGCTCTCGCGCCAGCGTACTCGGCCGGTCACCTGTTGCACCAGAAGGTCGGCGATTTCGGACTTGCCGGAAATCGGGCGCGCGGTGACATTGGCGACAAGCGCCGAGACAGGTTCGTTGATCGTCACCTTCGCAAGCGCCGCGCGCATCTCCTCGGCCGCCGGAACCATCAGCGGCGAGTGAAAGGGCGCGGACACGTTGAGCAGCATACCCTTGGCGCCCAGTTCCTTCGCTTTTTCGATCGCCAGTTCGACAGCAGGTTTAACACCGGAAATGACGATCTGGCCGGCATTGTTGTCATTGGCGACAACGACAACACCGGCGCTCGATGCCGCTTCACACGCTTTTTCGGCAAGGTCGAGGTCCGCCTTGCCGATCAGGGCCGCCATGGCGCCGACGCCTAACGGGGCCGCGCGCTGCATGGCCTGCCCGCGAAGCTTCAACAGACGCGCCGTCTCTGCCAGCGAAAAGGTCCCTGCCGCCGCGTGCGCCGAATATTCCCCCAAGGAATGGCCGGCCACATACTTCGCCACCGAGCACGGAACACCGAAATCGCCTTCCAGCACCTTTGCCACGGCCAGGGACACAGCCATGATGGCTGGCTGGGCGTTTTCGGTCAGGGTCAACTGATCCTCGGGACCGTCCTTCATCAACTGGAACAGCTTCTGGCCCAGGGCTTCATCGACCGCATCGAAGACGTCGCGAGCGCGGCTGAAATTATCGTAAAGCTCCGCGCCCATGCCGACGCTCTGAGAGCCCTGACCGGGAAATACGAAAGCCAAGGTCATGACACTGTCTCCGGATTCTATGGATTTGTGGCCTGCCTAGGCCAAAGTCCCGGTCACGGCAAGCGTAAACCGCCGTCCGAATATAACCGCCTATGGTTGGAAAATGGGGGCTGACACGCGCCGGAGCCGTGATATGGTTGCAAATGATAAGTAATGCTTTGGGGGCTTCCATGACCATCACACGACGCCACACTATTGCCTCGGCAGTAGCGCTTGTCCTTGCCGCAACCACAGGCACGGCAGTTGCTGCAAGCAATTCGCTGGGCGCGCCACCGCCGCTGGAGGTCTACGGCCATCTGCCGGCAATCAGTCACGTCACTCTGTCGCCGTCGGCCACGCACGTCGGCATGGTCCTGCGCAAAGGCACGGAGCAATTTGTCGTCGATTATGACATTGCCACCAAGTCCGTCGAGATGCATCCGGTTGGCAATCTGATTGTCCACAGACTGGCTTGGGTCGATGACACCCATATGACTTTTGTGAATCGTCTCGCCCTGCGATCCGGCGAAACCCAGACCATGTATCAGGGGCTTATTCTGAACGTACGGGCACACAAGGCCATTCGTATCGGGACGGGCCGTAACCAGGATCCGTTTATCTATGACATGCCCGACAGAATCGAAAAGGATGGCCGCAAGCTTATCTATATGATCCTGATGGAACAGTCGCACGACAGCCGGCTGGAGGGGCGAAATCTGATTTTGTACACCGTCGAGCCGGAGACTGGCAAAGCCAAGCCTGTATGGACCGACTTCCCCGTTTATAGCTACGCCTCGCGTGCCGACGGACAGGTGATCGGCGGCGTAGAATATCGATGGGATGCGCAATTGTGGCGCCTGAAATTCAATCAGGACGGCAACTGGACCACGGTCATGGAGCGGAAGGGACGACTGGACCTGCCGGACTTCATGGGGCTGGGACGCGACGGAAACTCTCTGTTGCTCTTTATCGAAGATGGCCAAAATGGCTTCTTCGAAGTCAGCAGAGACGGCACCTTATCGAGCGAACTGAATTCGGATCACGTCTATAGCAGCCCGGTATTTCACCCGAAAACCAAGCATCTCGCCGGCTTCGCCAATCATGGCGACTGGGATAGCTACACCTATTTCGATCCGGTCATGAAGACCTTGCCGGGTCTTGTCACCAAAGCGTTCGACGGCTACCGCTTCCGGCTGGACGACTATGCGGAAGATCCGCGCAAGGTGATTGTATATACCGAAGGTTCGGACGATGCCGGCACCTATACCTTCGTCGATTTCGTCACCGGCAATTTTGCCGAAATCGGCCGCACCTATCCCGACCTGCCGGTGGAATGGATCACGGAAAAGAAGGCCTTTACCTTCAACGCCGCCGATGGGCTGGAGTTGCAAGGCTACTTGACTCTGCCGCCGGGCAGGGAGGCAAAAAACCTGCCCCTGGTCGTCATGCCACACGGCGGACCAGAAGCGCGCGATGACCTGTCGTTCGAGTATGATGTCCAGGCGCTGGCGTCGCGCGGCTATGCCGTGCTGCAGGTCAACTTCCGCGGCTCGGACGGCTATGGCAAGGCTTTCAACGCGAAAGGCTATGGCGAATGGGGCCGCAAAATGCAAACCGATCTTTCGGACGGCGTGCGCCATCTGACGGCCCAGGGAACCGTCGATGCCAAACGCGTCTGTATCGCCGGTTCGTCGTACGGCGGATATGCGGCACTGGCTGGGGCCGCGTTTGATGCCTCGGTCTACCGCTGCGCAGTGTCGGTATCGGGTGTCAGCGATCTCAAGGAGTTTCTTGACTGGAAGGTTCATGACAGCGGAGGCGAGACGACGAGTGTAGCGCTATACTGGAAACGGCTTCTGGGCGATCCGGCGCTGTTTGATGATTATTCACCTGCGAAACACGCCGGAAATATCGGTGTTCCCGTTCTTCTGGTTCACGGCAAGGACGACACCAATGTCCCCATCAGGCAAACCCAGGCCATGGCCAAAGCCATGCAGGCGGCAGGGAAACCGTACGAGTTCGTCGAGCTCAACGGCGAAGACCACTATATGTCAACGAGTGAGAACCGCCTGAAGATGCTCCAGACGGTCATTGGCTTCATCGAAAAGAATAATCCAGCCTACTAAGCCGATTGCGGAGTGTGAGATGCGCCTGATCGCCTGCTT
>CAMLLA010000230.1 GCA_946480525.1 uncultured Asticcacaulis sp.
CGAAATGTCGCCAACCTGGCGCCGCCGCAGGACGCGAACTATCTCAGCACACTGCAATACGCGGTTCACGTGCTTAAGGTGAAGCACGTGCTGGTCGTCGGCCACTATGGCTGCGGCGGGGTGCGCACGGCAATCGAGTCGGAAGATCATGGCCTGATCGATCACTGGCTGACGCCGATCCGAGATGTCGCTCATACGCACAAGCATGAATTGGATGCCTGCCCCAGCCTGTCGGCCAAGGTGGATCGCCTGTGCGAATTGAATGTGACGGCCCAGGTGCGTAACGTCTCCACCAACCCGATTACCGTCGCGGCGTGGCGCGCTGGACAGTCCCTGACGATACATGGCTGGGTTTATGAACTGAGCACCGGCCTTGTCAACGACCTCGGCATAAGCGTCGGAAATGTCGAAGAGCGGGAGGCGCTGTTCGGCATTTAAAGCTGAATATTGCCGGAAACAAAATCCAGAGCATGACGGCGGTTCGACCTGACGCGTCATGCCCGGGTGGCTGTTAAAGACTTATCCACACCTTAACGGGATTATACACTTCGCGCCCGTGGCAAGCTGAGGTAAAAGGGCCGGTTCTTCGGGGTTTGTTTACAATCCCTAATGGCATTTTAATAAAAATTAACAGCCAGACATACTGGTTTTTTATTTCCTGTCAGAGGTTCGTTAAGACTTAGCGGCCACACTGAACCTGCCTTATGGTTAAGGTTTTGGGTTAAGGCAGGTACCCTGCATGGTTGCGACTTTAGGTCTTGGTACAGCGCAGTTCGGCCGTGACTACGGCATATCGAACACACGGGGGCGTGTGAGCGAGGACGAAGTGCGTCAGATCCTGAGTCTGGCGGGTGACTGCAAGATCAGACATATCGACGCCGCCCATTATGACGGCGACGTCGAACGCATTCTTGGCCGTTGCTGGCCGTTTCCATCACCATTCAAGCCTCAGGTCAGGACCTTGCGGTTGGAAAAGGGTCTGGACTGGCTCGAGTCGCGGCTGCGCCGTTCGGTCGACCACATGGGTCTGGTGCGGGTCCATTCGGCATTGGTCGACTCCGCCGAAGACCTTACGGGTCCGGAAGGCGACGCATTGTGGGAACGCCTGGAAAAGCTGAAGGCCGAGGGGCTGATCAGCAGAATCGGGATTTCGGCGACCTACAAGGATCAGCCCTTGTTGCTGGCCCGCCGTTTCAAGCCCGATGTCGTTCAGGTGCCATGCTCGATCCTCGATCAGCGTCTGGTCCACAATGGCGATATTGTCGCCATGGCCGAGATGGGCATAGAGGTTCAGATCCGGTCGGTTTTCCTGCAGGGTCTGTTGTTCCTGCCGCGCGAATCCCTGCCCGGCAATCTGGTCGCCATTGGACCGCACCTGTCGAAGGTTCGCCGGATCATGATGGAGCAGGGCGCAGACCCGCTGCATGCGGCCCTGAGCTTTGCCTTGAACCTGAGCGGTGTCTCAACCGTTGTGGTGGGCGTGACCTCCGCGGCGGAACTGCGCGCCATTGTCGCTGCATCGGAACGCAAGTCGCCGAAACTGAACTGGGACGCCATGGCGCTCAACGACGATATCGCACTCGATCCGGCGCAGTGGTACGCCGACCTGGGGGATGTCAGCCGCCGGTTGATCCGGGTGGCTTAAAGGTTTGCAGGTATGCCGTGGCAGACGTATAGCGTCTGCCCGCCATGACAGCCTCCTACACCTCGATACTCTACAGAGGTAACTTGAATTAATAACAAAAAGCCGGGACAAGCAGTCCCGGCTTTTTGTTATTAAAGCGATTAATCGCTGGAGACTAATGGGGTGCAGGGGACCGTGTCCCCTGCATAGCCTTCAACCACCAGGACCATCCGATGCCTGAACTTCCCGAAGTCGAAACCGTCCGGCGGGGGCTTGAACCCTATCTCACCGGCGCGAAACTGTCCGACACCCGGCTGAACCGCGCCAATCTGCGCTATCCCTTCCCGGAGCGTTTTGCCGACCGGCTCAACGGCGCGACCGTGCTGCGGCTGGAACGTCGCGCCAAGTACCTGCTGGCGCACATGGATACCCAGGAGGTGTGGGTCACGCACTTAGGGATGACCGGCCGGTTCCAGATCGACGACAGCAATGACGGCCTTGGCGCCTACTATCACCAGGTGGCGCCGGCGGAAAAGCATCTGCATTTCCAGACCGTCGCCACACATCCCAACGGAAAAAAAGCGCGCATCGACTTCTACGACCCGCGCCGCTTCGGCTTCATGCTTTTGCTCAGCCCGGCGGAACTCTATGCCAGCAAGTGGTATGCGTCCCTGGGGGTGGAGCCCCTGTCGGACGATCTCAATGCCGAATATCTGCTGTCGAAGGCCAATGGCCGCGCGCTGAACCTGAAGGCCCTTTTGATGGCCCAGGCGGGGATTGCCGGCCTTGGCAATATCTATGTCTGCGAAGCCTTGTGGCGCGCGCGGCTGAGCCCCGACCGTAAGGCGGCAGACCTCAAGCCCAGGGAGGCCGCAGCCCTGACCGAAGCCATCAAGACGGTGCTTGGCGACGCCATTGCCGCCGGCGGTTCATCGATCAGCGACTTCGCTGCCGCGTCCGGCGAACTGGGCTACTTCCAGCATCGTTTCTGCGTCTACGACCGGAAAGGCACGTCGTGCCCGCGTGACGATGGCGGCACGATCACGCGCAAGGTCCATCAAGGACGATCGACTTTTTATTGTCCGGTATGCCAAATATAGAAAAACCAGAAAACGTTGTATTAACAAAGAATTAACCATCAATTTGATAACCGCGTTTTTTGAGCCTATACTGCCCGCAAGGCTCTGGGACAGGGCGACGGGGATCATTCATGGCCACTCGCACGGTACTGGTTACAGGGGCTGACGGGTTTATCGCCCTTCAGCTGATCGTCAATCTTCTTGGCAAGGGGTATCAGGTTCGCGGTACGCTGCGCGATCCCGATCGGGCTCCGGCATTGAAAGCCACGCTGTCGTCCTATGCCCCGATCGACAAGCTGTCGTTCGTCGCTGCCGACCCGATGCACTCGCAGGGGTGGCCCGAGGCCATGCAGGGCATGGACGCGGTCTTCTACATGGCGGCGCCCGACGACATGCCCGACACGCTTAATCCCGTGCGTCCGGCTTTGGAAAGCGTGCTGAGGGTGCTTAAGGCCGCGCGTGATGCCGGCATTACCCGGGTTATCGTCACCTCCTCGGTCGCCGCGGTGGTCTACGGTCATGGCTCCAAGACCCGGACAGATCCGTTCAGCGAAAGCGACTGGTCCAATCTGCACACCGGCCACGTCTCCGTTCATCATCAGGCGATGACGCGCGCGGAACTGGCGGTGTGGGACTTCGCCGTGGACTATCCGGAAATGGAGATTACCACCATCAATCCCGGAGAGGTTTTCGGGCCCCTGCTGGGCGAAGACGTTATGGTCAGCTCGAACATCGTGCGCGACCTGTTGACGGGAGAATATAACGGCCTGCCGCGGGTGGGCTTCGAAGGTGTCGATGTCCGCGATGTCGCGGAGCTGCACGAGCGCGCCCTGACCAACGATCTCAGCATCGGCAACCGTTATCTGTGTACGGCGGGCTTCCTGTGGCTGCGCGACGTCGCCGAGGTACTGCGCGGTGAATTCGGGGACCACGCGGATAAGGTGCCGACGCGCGACCTGTCCGACATCGCCGTGCGGGTAGGCGCCCTGTTTGACCGCAAGGCGTCGCGGACCGTGCCGGAGCTTGGCCTCTATACGCCATGTTCGACCGCCAAGGCGTGCAGCGATTTAGGCTGGCAACCGCAGCCGGCGCTTGATGCCGTTCGCGCGACGGCGCACAGTCTGATTGCGGCAAATCTTGTTTGAGCGCGTTGATTTTCAAGCCCTGTGTATAAAATTTGCACCATCGGTGCGAAAAGCGCAGTCCAGGCGTTGACCCGGGAAAGTCTATCAGTTATATCCCGCCGCCTTGAATTTAGCGCTCTGCCTGACGGGCACGAGCCTTTTGTTACAATCTTCTCGTCCAGTCAGGTGATGAATGGCCAATAACCCCGGCGCCCGCAAGGCAATCCGCAAGATCGCTCGCCGTACCGAAGTTAACAAGGCGCGCCGTTCGCGCGTCCGTACCTTCCTGCGTAAGTTTGAAGAAGCGATCGCGGCCGGTGACGCCACGGTGGCCAAGTCGGCCTTCGTCGAGGCGCAGTCGGAACTGATGCGCGCTGTTTCGAAGGGCGTCGTTCACAAGAATACCGGTTCGCGCAAAGTGTCGCGTCTGGCTGCTCAGCTCAAGAAGCTGGCCACCGCCTAATCTCCAAAATTCAGCTTGAAGGGCTGGTGAATTCCGGCCCTTTTTGTTTGCCTGATGCTCGGGAAACCGAAGGCAATGCTCTGCCGCATTGCCTTTTTTTTGCCCGAATTCGGTTAATCTGCCTGTTTGTCAGTGCGGGATAAAATCCGCGCAAGCTATTATTTTGTTTAAATAAATAGCGCGTAAGTATGGTTTTACCTGTTCACAAAAAGGTTAATTTTAGACTAACAATTGATTAATTCTCTTTGCCAGCGAAGAGGTTGTGAGAGTCAACATATTTATCAGCGCCGGGATGAAAATAACGGGATTGACGCTGGCTCTGAGGTGGCTAATTTGGGGGCACTGTCTCACCGGGTTTCATCACAATACGGATGAATTCGGGAGGCGTCCGCAAACTGCGCGCGCCGGGAGACTTCAGCCGTTTTTTCGGATGGATCGGGCCGGTCTGGCCCATTCATCCTGAGGCCGCCGCTTGTAGGGCTCTGGCTCTTTCAGGCGTCAGCAGACTGTTACATCGCGCTGGGTTCGCCCGTCACGCGAAGAAAAGGGGATTTGGTGCTCGGAACCAACGGCTCCGGGTGCATTTGTAGAAGTTAGTGCTTCGTGGGCAGCGGGAAGAAGTGTCGCCGTTTGCGAAAGTAAGGATGTTGCCTGGTTCAGAGGTATCGCATCCGAAAGCTTGCGCCCAACGCCTGGGCTAGGGTTTGCGCGGGGGCTTTTTCACGGCTGACGATCAGGAGAATTCCTGTTCGGCAGGGAGGTAAGGGTATGTGTAGCGTACAAGGTTTAGGGCAAATGGTTGGGGCGATAAAAAAATGCCAAGCATGACAAGCTGGTCGCCGATCCTACCTGAGATGGTATGGTCCAAGGTGGCGCCTGTTCTTCGCCGTGAGTTGGGTGAAGGCGCTTATAACTCCTACGTCGCGCCGTCCAGCGTGAGGTCCGGCCTTTATGGCGATCCGGTGCTCGTGACGCCGACGGCCTATGCGCGTGACTGGATTTCGCGCAACGCCATTCGCCGAGCCCAGGAACTGTGGTCGCAGCACGATCCGGATGCCCGCATTCTCGACGTCAAATCGCGGGTCGAATACGAAGACCAGGCGCGCGCCACCGGGCAGGCACCTGAGGCAATCACCACGCCTGCCGCCGCTCAGATCGCCCACGCGCCGATCCAGATGCCTGTCTCTGTTCAGGATAACCCGCCTGCCGCGCCTGCGCCCCTGTCGCGCATCAACGGTTTGCAGGACCGTCTGACCTTTGAAAGTTTTGTGTCGGGCCGCGGCAACGAGTTCGCATACACCATGTCGCGCCAGGTGGCGTCGTGGGCGGACGGCCATTTCAATCCCGTCTTTTTTCACGGTCCCTACGGTTACGGCAAGACGCACCTGCTGAATGCCATTGGCTGGGAAGCCCATGCGCGCCGCCCCGACGCCAAGATCGTTTATCTGACCGCGGAAAAGTTCACCTCGACCTTCGTCAAGGCGTTGATGGACAAATCGACGGCGGCATTCAAGGATGAGATTCGTGGCGCCGACCTGTTGCTGGTGGATGACGTCCACTTTATCGGCGGCAAGACGTCGTCTCAGGAAGAGCTTTTCCACACTCTGACGTCGCTGATCGAAAACAACAGGCGCGTCGTGTTCACAGCCGACCGTCCGCCGTCGCAGCTGACCGAAATCGAGGCGCGTCTGCGGTCGCACCTGTCGTCCGGTCTGGTGTGCGCCCTGGACGTCGCCGACCAATCCTTACGTATCGGCATCATCGAACGTAAGCTGACGCAACTGGCCCAAAGAGGCCAGGCGTCCGGACAAAACCCCAGGGGGGATGTAATGCAATTTCTGGCCGAGCGTGTGCCAGGGTCGATCCGTGAGCTTGAAGGCGCGGTCAATACCCTGGTGGCGTCCGCCGGCCCTCGACTTGGGAGTTTGACTTTGGAAGAAGCTATGGCCTTGCTGCAACCGAACCTGAAAGTGTCGGTGGAGCGCCGCGTAACCGTCGATGAAATTCAGAAGCTGACGGCCGATCATTTCGGCCTGAAGCAGGCGGACCTTCTGTCGGAGCGCCGGACCCGCAGCGTGGCGCGTCCGCGTCAGGTGGCCATGTGGCTGTGCAAACAGCACACGACACGGTCCTATCCGGATATCGGCCGTCGCTTCGGTGGCCGTGACCATACGACGGTTCTGCATGCCGTGAAGAAGGTTGAAGAGCTGCTGACGTCGGATGACCAGATCGCACGTGATGTTGAGGCGCTGACGCGCAAGCTCAGGAGCAACTAAAGATTTGTGGGGTCCGTGACCCCACAAATCTTATAATTTCCTTTGGTTTCTGGCCCTTCAGGGCCGAAAACCAAAGGAAGTGATAAAGGCTTGGGGCCTCAGGCCCCAAACCCCGTTAGTCGTTCTTGATCTTTGCCCGTAATGCCTTAATGTCCGCCCCCCGAATGGCAGAATAGCTTCGGGCGAATCGAGCAAACAGGACTCCGTAGAGATGCAATTCACGATCGAACGTGGCGCGCTGCTGAAAGCGCTGGGCCATGTCCAAAGCGTCGTCGAACGCCGCAACACCATCCCCATACTGTCGAACG
>CAMLLA010000231.1 GCA_946480525.1 uncultured Asticcacaulis sp.
CGGTAGGTGTCTTCGGAAAAGTCTTCGTGGCCCGGCGTATCGAGCAGGTTGAACAAAAGGTCGCCGTACTCGAACGTCATGACCGACGACGACACCGAAATGCCGCGTTCGCGTTCGATCTTCATCCAGTCCGTGCGCGTCCGGCGGTTTTCGCCGCGCGCCCGCACCTGGCCGGCGGCGCGGATCGATCCGCCCGCCAGCAGCAGATGCTCGGTCAGCGTCGTCTTACCGGCGTCCGGGTGCGAAATGATGGCGAAGGTACGGCGGCGGGGCGCCTCGGTGGCAGGGGTCTTTGACATGGCGGCGGAGGTAAAGCTTGAGGCCGCAAATGTCAAAGGCTGAGCACCTTTTACTGTCGGCACACGGGTCTGTGACTTGCGTTAATGCCGGACCGTGGCATCGTAAAACACAACGCCCGCGAATTTTATTCGTGAAAACATCAGTATGCCCGTTAACCCTAATCGCCACACATCCAACTCACGAGACAATCGGTAATGAGCGTGCACGTTCTTGAACCGCATGACAGTTACGCGGCATTGAAGCCTGCTCGTCTGGCCTGGTATGGCGCCCCCTTGCGCAACCCCGCCCCTGCGCGACCTTTTGACCGGCCGGCTCCGGTCGAACGGACGCCGACCGCGCCTGTTTAGGCAGCGTCACACAATGCAACCGCAGTGACGATATCGTCCACGGCTTCGCCTTCGGTAATGTTACGGGCGCACACTGCCACCAGGGCGTTGTCCGACAACGCTTCAGCCACAGGCGTCGCGTCCAGCGACAATGTCCACCGCAATTGGGCGCGCGCCTCATCCAGGGCAAGCTCGCCGTCCTTCAGACGACGAACGATATTCGCAGCGTGCTGATCGATACCGGTATGCGGCATGATGACCTCCTTGATATGCCCGGAAATAAGGTCGGGCTACCGCGGGCGTTTCTCGCTGCGGACGGCCGGGATCGGTATCCATTCGGATGCAGGCATTATTGCGGGCATAAAATAAGGGCACGATGCAGTTAAGGCTGCGATCAGGAAAGACGGGGATAAATGGCACAAATGGCCCGCGTTTACCTTGCCCCTTAGGAGGCTCTTAATCGCAATGTGGGATAACACCGGTTACCTGAGACACATTCGAGGCCTTTAACCCGGACACATGGAACCTTATCGTTTCAAAGTCTTTGTTGATCACGAACGGCGCGTACTGACGGTACGCGTTATCGGCCTTATGCCCAGAGCGGAATTTGTCGATCGCCTTTTCGAAGCCTACGGGCGGATCGACCAGCCATGGACCTACAATCGCATCATGGATTTCCGCCGCTTTGACGGTCAGATTTCCGCCGATTATATCGAAGAGATGGGCCGCCGCTGGCACGCCATGGTTCCGCCCAACACGCCGCGCTCGAAACTGGCGGTCGTCAGTTGCAACCCGATCGACGAGACCCGCGTGCCGTCGGTATCGCCATCGGTCCCCAGCCGCGCCATCTGTCACTTCTCGGATTTCCACAGCGCCGTCCGCTGGATCGCATCGCAGGACGAGACCGACGCCAGGGAAGAAGTGAACGCCTGGTCCGTCACCGGCATCAGCGCCACCATGCACCTGTCGGACGACGTCGCCTACGTGATTTAGGCCATAAGACCAGACGGCTCCTGCAGCGCTGGCGCTGCGACCATCGGGCACATTGGCGCATCTCTCAAGACTTACCACAGTGGTATCGAACCTTGGGGGATCAAATATGACTCTGACAACTGAACAGGTTTTTCTGCTGCCGTTCCTGGGCCACTTCGGCCTGGTCGTCCTGCTTTACACCTGGCTGACAGTCGAACGGCAGGTCGCGATCTTCAGGAAGGAAGTCAGGGTCGGCGATTTCGTCAATGTCGACGCCGATCCTGAAAGGTCGAAACGTGTCGCGCGCAACCTGTCGAACCAATTCGAACTTCCTGTTTTCGCGCTCTTTGCCGCCACCCTGATCTATGTCAAGGGCCAGGTGGAGATGGTCGACATCGCCGCCGCCTGGGCCTTTCTTGGCGGGCGGCTGATCCATACGGCGGTCCAGACCCTGACCCTTAACGTGCCGCTGCGGGGCATTGTCTTCACCCTCACCTTTCTCGCGGTCACGGCACTTATGGCGCGAGCCGCCTATGTGGTTTTGCCCTTTCCGTTTTGACGATCGCCAATCGTCCCAGGCAAAAAAAAGCCGCGCATTACGGCGCGGCTAAAAGTTTACAGGGAGGAAACGCCCAGGAAGGGCAATCAGCGCGAAAGCGCCGAACACCCTCACTATATGGTGCGACGCAGCAAAATTCAAAGGATTTTGCGTCGTTTCGTTTTCAACTTCCGTTACAATCCAAAACCGGTCCGTGAGACGAACAGCGCCCACGCGAACATTTCACTATGTGAGATGGCGCGGCCGACTTGCATTTGACAGCGCTATTAACCGACTTCGAAAGGCTTTCTTAATCGTCTTGTCGCAACCGTTAACCAAAACCCGCCCGCGAAGGACGGCATATGAGTACCATGGACAGGGAGTAATCGGTGCGTCTGACCATCAAAGCCTGGCTGATCGGCCTTTTGTCATCTCTTGTCTGCTGCATCGGTGTGATCGGTCTGGTCACGACTGCCAACCTCAGATCCTCCCACGACGACCTGCGTCTTGTCGGCGGTCAACAACTGCCGATCGTCCGGGCGATCGGCGATATCAAATACGCCCTCACCCGCTATCGTCTGCGCGTCGTGCGCACCGCGGAAACGCTTGATCCGGCAGGTGTCGCCAAGAACCGCCGCGATCTTGGCCTGGCGCAAAAGGACATCGACGCCAGCATCGCCAACTATCACAGGCTGGTCGCCGGCGACGCGGAACAGGTAGCGCTTGCCCGCGCCTTCGACGCCAACTGGCGTACCGCCAACGACTGGCACGACAAGGTGCTGGACATCGGCGCGCAGGGCCGCGTCACCGAGGCCGTCGATCTGTTCGGCGCGGAGTCCAAGACCACGTTCGACGCCACGATCAAATCGCTCAATGCCGCCGAAGCCAAGGCCAACGGCATCGCGGATACTGTCCTGACGCGGAACCTTTCGGCTTACCGGACGGTGCAGATGATATCCTGGGCCGCCATCATCGCTGGGCTGGGCCTCGGTGTTGCTGGCTTTGTCCTGCTGTTGCGCCAGGTCACGGGCCCGATCCAGCGCATTATCGCGGTCATGAAGGCACTGTCGTCCGGCGACCTGTCGGCCGACATTCCCTTCACCGGCAACAGCAACGAACTGGGCGACATGGCGCGAACGCTTACGGTTTTCCGCGACTCGTTGCGCGATGCCGAACGTCTGCGGCACGACCAGTCGCGGCAGGAAGACCTGGCCCAGGCCCGCCGCTCGGAAGAACGCGTCGCCATGGCCGATGAATTCCACCGGACCGTAGGCGCTCTCGCGGAAACCTTTGTCCATTCCTCACAGGACCTGCAAACGACGGCGCGCACGCTTTCCGTAACGGCAAGCGACGCCAGCCGCAAGATCGGCATGGTCAGCGCGGCCGCAGGCGACGCGTCCGACAACGTCACGACCGTTGCTGCCGGCACGGACCAGCTGACCGCCTCGATCCGCGAGATCAACGCCCAGGTGGTCAAGTCGTCGGACATCGCCAGCGCGGCCGCCGAGGACGCCGTCCGCACGGACCAGAATATCCGCGAGCTGGCGGCGGCCGCCCAGAAGATCGGTGACGTGGTGACTCTGATCCAGGCCATTGCGTCACAGACCAACCTGCTGGCGCTGAACGCCACCATCGAAGCCGCACGCGCCGGGGAGGCCGGCAAGGGCTTTGCCGTCGTGGCGTCAGAGGTCAAATCGCTGGCGCAGCAGACCGCCAGGGCGACCGACGAAATCAGCGTTCGCATTGCCGAGATTCAGACCGCCACCGATGTCGCCGTATCGTCCATATCCGGCATTGTCGGCCGCATTGACGCGATCCGTGAAGTCACGTCCGCGATCGCCGGCGCTGTCGAGGAACAGGGGGCGGCGACCAACGAGATCGCCCACAATACCCGCCGCGCTGCTGACGGCACGCGCGACGTCAGCGGAACCATCGCAGATGTAGGCCACGCGGTCGAAGAAACGGGAACTGCTTCGGGCCAGTTGCTTGACCTGTCCGCTGGCCTGTCGCGCCAGTCCGGCCAGCTCAAATCCGAGCTGGACGCCTTCGTCGCCCAATTGCGCGCCGGCTGACGACAGCGTTTTCAGTAAAGCCTCACATCGTCCTCATGCCACTCATCCGATGCGTGGCTAGCGTCAGGGTCTCAGCCCAGGAGTGGACGATGACAGACGCAACGAACATGGCCTTCAAGGTCAGGCTCCAGGCCGCGACCCTTGAAAAGGTGATAGATTTCCGCCAGTCCCACGGCCTGCCGGCCGGCGAAGTCATCGGCCTGTGGGCGCGCCTGCTCACCCTGGCCGACAAGATCGAACAAGATACGCAGGCGCCATATCGCTTTAGATGAAGTACAGATCGCCGGCGGTAACCGTCGTTCCGCTGACGATGGCGATCTCGAAGGCGGCGCCGGCGCCATTACCGTCGGCATCCCAGTAAAGACGGTCCGTGGCGTCGTTCCAGATGAACTGGGCACCCGCTCCAACGGCCGTGGTGCCGACCGTAAATTCCGCCGCCGTCAGGACATGACCGGCCGCGAAGCCATAGTCAGCGCCGGTAAAGACCAGCCGGTCGATGGCATGATGGAAGTCGAGCACGTGGTCATGGCCGTTGACGGCCGTAGATGAGAAGACGAAATCGTCAACACCGGTCCCGCCCAGCATGCGGTCCTGGCCGTGGCCGCCAATCAGGGTGTCGTTACCGTCGCCCCCCGACAGGCTGTCGTGGTCATTGCCGCCGTCCAGCAGGTCGTTGCCGCCCCAGCCGACCAGGGTGTCCTTGCCGAGCCCACCGGAAAGCGCATTGTTGCCGGCATTGCCATTGATATTGTTGTTCAGGCCATTGCCCGTTCCGCTGATATCGGCCGTGCCGGTCAGATACAGATGTTCGACATGGGGCGTCAGCGCGAAGTCGATCGACGACTTGACCGTGTCGATGCCTTCATCGAGGTTTTCGTAGACCCGGTCGCCGATGTGGTCGACGACATAGGTATCGTTACCCGTGCCGCCGGTCATCTGGTCGTTGTCGGCGCCGCCGTCCAGAATGTCATTGCCTTCGCCGCCGAACAGGCTGTCCCAGCGCTCGCCGCCGTTCAGCCCATCGTCGCCTTCGCCGCCTTCGAGCCGGTCGGAACCTTCATTGCCCGCCAGGAAATCGTTGCCGCTTCCGCCTTCCAGGACGTCGGCGCCCAGGCCGCCGACCAGCTTGTCGTCACCACCCATACCCTGAAGCGTATCCTGGCCGTCGGCGCCCGACAGGGTGTTGCTGCCGGCATTACCCGTCAGCCGGTTGGCCAGGGCATTGCCATAGGCAGAGTTATCGTCCTTGCCCAGCAGGAAGACGGCCTCGACATTGGCGGCGGCCTTCAGGCTGATGTAGGTCAGGACGGTGTCAAAACCTTCATCGGCGCTCTCCACGACCTGATCGGCGGCATTGTCGACATAATAGACGTCGTTGCCACGGCCGCCGTACATCTGGTCGGCATCGACACCGCCATCCATGACGTCATTGCCGTCTTCGCCGAAAAGCCGGTCGGCACCGGCGCCACCGCCGAAACTGTCATTGCCATTGCCGCCCCACAGTGTGTTGGCGCCGGCATTGCCCACCATCACATTGTTAAGGCTGTTGCCGCGACCGGCCAGGTCGGCTGTCCCCGTCAGGAACAGGCCTTCGACATGGGCGTTCAGGTCCCAGCTGATCGAGGCCACGACCGTGTCAAAGCCTTCATTGATATTTTCATGAACGCGGTCGCCGACATGATCGACATAATAGGTGTCGTTTCCGTCACCGCCGTACATCTGGTCGTTGTCCAGGCCGCCGTCGAGCACATCGTCGCCGTCGCCGCCCACCAGCGTGTCCCACCGCGCGCCGCCACTCAGCGTATCATTATCGACATCTCCCACAAGACTGTCGGAGCCCATGCCGCCATTGAGGACCAGAGATGCCATAACGTGTTTCCTTTCGAGGATTGCGCAGCCAATGCGCAGGCCCCGCTTTCAGGATTCGTGCCAGTACAGCGTGCCAACCGTCAGCCTAGCAGCCCACCATTCCGGTGCAGCACAATTCATCTCCTGGGTGTTCCCCTTGAACAGGCGGCGATCCCGCATGCCCCTGACGGGTAACCGAAGTTTAAACCGCGTCTGGTAGTCTGGAGGACTTATGAGGCAATCCGCCTCCTGTTTCAGAGTCCAGGCATATGGCCACTGCTCCGCAGAAGCTTCAGGCGTACGATACAACCGCCGCGCGGCAATCCGCTCCTCTCGCTGCCGGCGACGACGATGCGGCCCGCCGCGCCTTCCTGCGCATGGTCAGCCATGAACTGCGGACCCCCCTGAACTCGATCATCGGCTTTTCCGAAATCCTGCATCAGCAGCTTTACGGACCGCTCGGCGCGCCGAACTACGTCGAATATGCCGGCATAATCCAGGACAGCGGCAAGAAACTGCTGGCCCTGTTCAACAGCTTTATCGAAATCGTCCGGCTGGAAGGCGGCGGCGACCTCAAACCCCAGCCGAACAGCGTGCTGGCGGCTTTCGAGGACGGCGTAGCCAAGGTGCGCAGCCTGGCGTCGGCGCGCGGCGTTTACCTGAACATCCGCTTGCTGGACGAGAATCTCGAGGCCCAGTTCGACCCCCGCGGCCTTTCCTCATGCCTGGATCAGTTGCTGCACAAC
>CAMLLA010000232.1 GCA_946480525.1 uncultured Asticcacaulis sp.
GTCGGCAATGTCGTCCTCATACTGGCCGCGATAGACGACGTCACCCAGCCGGCCGTCTGGCCCCTTGCTCAGGCCATGGCCGCGCAGGTCGATCGAATAGACGGTGGCGCCGCGCGCTGACAGCTCGCTTGAGACGCCCTGCATGGCGACGGTGGTTCCGGAAGAACCGTGGACCACGACCGCAACGCCGCCACCGGGCTTGCCGGGATAAAGACGGTAGGAGAGTTTCGCGCCGTCGCGCGCCGTCATGTACTGCGCGGGTGGCTGCTGCGTGGCGAAGGCGGCCAATGGATCGCCGGCGCTCTCGATGGCGGCGATCGGCGGCGGAGACTTGGGTGCTGTAAAGACCAGGACGCCTGCGGCGACGGTGGCCATGACGACCGGCGTGATGATCAGGCCGCGGATGATGTGTTTGAGCATGTGGGTGTCTTCCCGATTGCGTGGTTGATGTCCCTTGCCTAGCCGCGGGCCGCCCGCTAAGTCTGCCGTGTTTTCGCCAGTGGTTGCTGCCATGCGCCAGTGGCAGGCTTTGTTCGCCAATGGCTTTTCCGGGGGATGTCGATGTCACTGCTGACCTATCGTTCGGCGCCGCTGTTGCGTTGGCAGGCACTGGTCTGGATGCCGGTGGCGGGCATCATTCTGGGCCTGATCGGTCCGTTCGGCAGCTATACCGGCATGACCGTAGCCGACCGTATCGGTCACTTTGTCCTGTGCGTGACGCTGATCGGCGGATGTTCGCTGATCGTGTCTTACGATGTGGCGCGACGCTTCTTTCAGGGTTACTGGCCGTTATGGGCGGCGCTGTGCGTTGACCTGGCCCTGACGCTTCCGGGCGCGGCCGTCGTCTATGGCAGCCTTGCCCTGTTCGCGCCCGACGTTGTCGCCGGTATCCAGCCTGCCAACCTGATCTGGCAGAACCTGCTGACGACGCTCATCTTTCGCGTGATCAGCCTGGCCCTGTCGTGGCAGCGCATCCGCGAGGGTGGTCATGTCGAAGTCACGCCCGAAGTGGCCCAGGAAGCGCCGGCCTTCCATGCCCGCCTGCCGCGCGGCCTGCGTACCCAGCCGATCCTGGCCCTGTCATCCGAAGATCATTATTTGCGCGTCCATACGCCGAAGGGCGAGGCGCTGATCCTGATGACCATGGCCGAAGCCGTGGCCATGCTGCCGAACGGCTTTCAGATCCACCGTTCGCACTGGGTGGCGGACACGGCCATCAAGGATGCGCGAAACGACAAGGTCGAACTGGTGACGGGCCTCAGCCTGCCGCTTAGCCGCCATCGCCGCAAGGCATTTGATGAATGGCTGGATAGGGTGGTGATTAAGCCAGCTTGACCTTCAGACTATTTTCAATGATGAATTGCCTGACGAAAGCTTGCTTGAATAGTTTCAATTGGGGCTTTCAAAGGGGGCATTATGGAAGTTTGGAAAAATTTAAGCGCTGCGCAGTTCAGATGGCTCGCTATTGGTGTTGGCATTCTTTTCTTGCTGTCATTATTATTTTCAGATTTTTTTCTTCTTTTGGATAGATCTTTATTCAATGCTATCGAATATTCGACTTTAGACAGCCCTTGGACCGAATTGACGTGTAGTGATACAGTAGTCCTCGGGGCTGTAGGTCGAAGCGAATATTGCCCAAACGGCTATGTAGCGAGACCAAATTTTTCAATCTCTATGAAATTGATAGCGGCCTGCTCGCTTGTTTTTGCTAGCTTCTTTTTATTCATGTCATCCGAGCGAAAGAAGCGTGTATCGGAAAATTAAGCCAGCTTGATTTCGCGCAGGCGCTGCTGGAGAAAGTCCTCGGCCGTGATCGGCTCGGGGAACTGGTTCGGGCGGTCTTCCGAGATGCAGTTATCGAGCGTCTCAATCACATAGGGCGGATTGAAGTGCAGGAAGAATGGCGTCGAATAGCGCGCGAAATCCTTGCGCGCCTCGGCCGGATTGATGACGCGGTGCTGGGTAGACGGCAGGACGCCATTGGTCAGGCGCGACAGCATATCGCCGATATTGCAGACGATGCAGTTTTCCGGCGGGGTGATCGGAAGCCACTGGCCGTCGCGGTCGAGGATCTGCAGGCCCGGCTCTTCGGCGCCAAGCAGCAGCGTAATGACATTGATATCGCCATGGGCGCCGGCGCGGACCGATTCACCGGCGGACGCCACCGGCGGGTAGTGCAGCAGGCGCAGCACCGAATTGCCGAGATCGACCTTGTCCGCGAAAAAGCCGGGATCGAGCTTGAGATAAAGCGCGATAGCGCGCAGGATCTTCTTGCCCAGGGCATCGAGGTTTTCATAAAGCGCCAGGACGCTGTCGTGGAAGTCGGCGACTTCGGCCGGCCAGACATTGTCCGGCATATATTGACGGTAGGGATGGCCTTCGGGCAGTTCGCGGCCGGTGTGCCAGAATTCCTTCAGGTCGTGGTGGATGTGGCCCTTGGCGGTCTCGATGCCGAACGGCGTGTAGCCGCGCGCACCGCCCCTGCCCTTGACGTGATAGGCGCGCTTCACCTCTTCCGGCAGGGCGAAGAAGGCCTTGGTGGCGGCAAGCGCCCGGTCGAGCAGTTTGGGATCAAGGCCATGTCCACCCAGGACGGCAAAGCCATAGCGTTCGAATGCCTCGCCCAGTTGGGCGGAAAAGGCAGCGAAATCCTCGTCGTAAAGCGACAGGGGAACGGGCGGAATGGCGGAGACGGACATGTCGGGTCCTTGATCTAAGGAAACAAGGTTTCCGCTTAGCGTCACGGCTGCCCAAAGGCAAGGCACGGCGACGACCCGATCTAATCGTTCGCGCGATGTTTGGCCGAAACGAAGTTCGGCGAAGCCAAAACCGCTCATACTTTTTGGCACATCGCTTTAATCTTTGGCGCGATGTTTGGCCGAAAACCGCTCACACTTTTCGGCACATCGCTCTATTATGCCACAGTCACCTAAAAGCAGCGGTTCAGGGGTGATTTCGTCACAGAACTCCGCTATTAACTAATCCTAAACACGCTTTCAGCCAAAGCGTGGAGGTGGGGTACGCGGTGTGATCACGCACCGAGCCGGGATAAGGTGGGAATTAGGTCAGTGGCGTCCAGCTCAGACGCAGGTCGAACAGGTGTGAAAGCGCGATGGATCGCGCTTGCGCTCGTTCTTTGCCTGGGTGTGGTTATCGGCGTTGGACTTAATCACCATGCCTCAGCCGACGACGCCAAGGCGAGTGCCGCTGCCGCGCCGATCGTCAATCCGGACCTTCAGCCTGTAAATTCGACCAAGGCGCTTTCCACCGCCGAACAGTCGGTGGTGCGCGTTCTGGTTGTCTATCGCGGCTATGGCGGTACGCCGCTCGATTCGGTCGGCATGGGTTCGGGTTTCGTCGTCGCGCCCGGCTATGTCATCACCAACTACCACGTCGTCGAAGTGCCGGCCGAAGCGTCGAGTGCCGATGTCTATATCGTGCCGCATAAGGACGCTGGCGCCGGCTATCAGCGGGTCGAGCTGGTCAAGACCTGGACCGAGGGCGATCTGGCCTTGCTGAAGGCGGACGGTCTGAAAATTCCGCCGCTCAAGCTGTTCGCCAAGCCCAACAAGAATGAACGCGTTGTGTCCATGGGCTATCCCGATGCGACCGACCACCTGCTCAACCGTTCGGGCACGCAACTGCTGGAACCCAGCGACGCCTATGTGACGCAAGGCTCGATCGCCCTGTTCGCCTCGACCAATCCCGACGGCGGGCGGATCGACACCCTGTTCCATACCGCCCCGATCAATCACGGCAATTCCGGCGGGCCGCTGATGAACGAATGCGGTCAGGTTGTGGGCGTCAACACCTGGACCGCGCCATCGACCATGTCTGCGGGGGGCGATCTGGACATCGCCACGGGTCAGTATGTCGCCACACGGGTGACGGCGCTTCAGACCTTCCTGGCTTCGGCCGGTGTTACGCCGACCATGGCCACAAAGCCGTGCTACGCCAAGAGCGAAGACGAGATCGTCAAGGACGACGCCCTGACCAATGCCCTCGCCGCTGCCGCCGAAGCCCAGGCCGCGCGCATCGAAGAACAGCGCAAGGCCGAATCCGACCGCGCCGCCCTGGAACGCTGGCAGTTGGGGACACTGGTCCTGCTGTCGGTGCTGATCCTGATCCTGATCGGCTTGATCATCCGGCGGGAAATGCGTCATCGCCACGAAATCCACATGAAGGAGCGCGACGTCGCGCCCACGGCCTTCTCGAACGAGGCCCAGCCCAAGGCCAAGCCGGCGCAAAGCATGCTGGACAAGAAGGTCAAGGTGCCGGGCGTCAAGCATCCCATTCCGTGGGGCTGGATCGTCCTTGGCCTGGTCATTGTTGCTGCCGTCGCCTTCCTGCTGATCAAGGACCGCGACATCGCGCGGCGTCTGATAGCGCCGCAGGCGGCCGCAACGGGACCGGCGGGCGTTGTCCATATGGCGTGTACGGTCGATGCGGGTGCTTCGCCCAATCCGATCGCGGCAGCCGGGCCGATCGAGTTCGATTTCGACGCCCAGAATGCCTGTGTCAGCGGCAAGACGGCCTATGAACGCCAACCCGACGGCACGCTGGTGCGCTTTGCCGTCAACGAAGGCACCCAGATGGCGGCACGGCTTGAGCTGTCGGCCGATGGCCAGCTGTTCAAGCGCAGCGAATTCCGCCTGGAGCCCGACCCGCACCAGGAATATGTCACGCAGCGCAATGCGCTGGGCGACCTGCGCTGTGCAGCGAAGGCCGGCAGCGCTGCTGCGACCGCGCTCAACCAGAATCTGGTCAAAGTGCGCCTGCTGTCGCAGACCTATCTGACCATGCCGCCCGAAACTCAGACGGTGTGGCGTTGCAAGAAGGCCGACGCGAAGTCGTGAACGGCGGTTGCACAGTCCCCTTCATTCTGCGTTCAGTTTAGCCCGTCTATGGTCGCCAAGGTGATCCAGGCCTCAAGATGAAAAGCACTGATTTTTTATCCGGCCTTTGCATTCATCGCAGTCACGACTTGAAACAAGGCTGAAAAAGCAGCCGGGTTTTTGTTTTAGTACCGCCTATATTTGTTTGTGAGAGGACAAATCCTATGCGTAAGTTCATTATGGTTTCCGCCCTGGCCGCCTTTGCCCTGGCTGGCTGTACGACCATCGAAGAAGAGAGCGGCATGAAGGTGTCGAGCCGCACCAAGACCGGGGCCCTGATCGGCGCCGGCGTGGGCGCGGCGATCGGAGCCGTATCCAACAAGAAGGGCGATCAGGCCCGCAAGAACGCCATGATCGGCGCCGGGATCGGTGCACTGGCCGGCGCGGGCGTCGGCAACTATATGGACCGTCAGCAGCAGGAACTGCGCGATCAGCTGCGCGGCAGCGGCGTCTCGGTCCAGCGTGTCGGCGACACCATCGTGCTCAACATGCCGTCGGACGTCACCTTCTCGACGGGCTCGGCCGATATCGACGCTAAATTCTTCCCGGTGCTGGATGAGGTCGCGCAAATCCTGAATCAATACCCGGCGACCTTTATCGACGTTGTCGGCCATGCCGACAGCCAGGGCGGCGACGATTTCAACCTCGACCTGTCGGAACGCCGCGCCAATTCGACGGCGGGCTACCTGGCCAACCGCAAGGTCAAGTCGGAACGCATCTACATCGCCGGCATGGGTGAGCGCGTGCCGGTCGCCAGCAACGACACAGCCGAGGGGCGGGCGAAAAACCGCCGCGTGGAAATCACCCTGCGCCCGATGGTCGACTAAGCTCAATCGACGGTCCAGAACGATAACAGCTCCGCGCTTGCGGGGCTGTTTTTGTATGGGCAGAGGCGGTTTATCGTTAACGCCATTTTAGCGGCGATCCTGCACCATGCCGGTCAAACAGTTTCGGGTTGGAACCTATGACCACGCCGCTATTACGCGACTTCGCACCGCAGATTGATCCGGTTAAGGGCAAGACCGTCCTGATTACCGGCGGCACGGGCAGCTTCGGCCGCAAGATGGTCCAGACCCTGCTGCGTGACTTCGATCCGAAAAAGATCATCATCCTGTCGCGCGACGAGCTCAAGCAGTACGAAATGCGCGGCGAACTGGAAGAGATGTTCCCGGCCGACAAGCTGTCACGCCTGCGCTTCTTCCTGGGCGACGTCCGTGATCGCAATCGTCTTGAGCTTGCCTTCCGGTCTGTGGATATCGTCATCCACGCCGCCGCCCTGAAACAGGTGCCGGCCGCCGAATATAACCCGTCCGAATGTATCGCAACCAACATTACCGGCGCCGAGAACGTCGTGGCGGCCTGCCTGTCCAACCGCGTCCAGCGCGTCGTGGCTTTGTCGACGGACAAGGCGTGCTCGCCGATCAATCTTTATGGCGCGACCAAGCTGGCTTCGGACAAGATCTTCGTCGCCGCCAACAATCTGGCGGGCGATATCGGCACGCGCTTCTGCGTCGTGCGTTACGGCAATGTCGTGGGTTCGCGCGGCTCGGTCGTGCCCTTCTTCAAGCGTCTGCTGGCGCAGGGCGCCAAAGAGTTGCCGATCACCGACGATCGGATGACGCGGTTCTGGATATCGCTCGATCAGGGCGTGGCATTCGTATTGTCGTGCCTGGAGCTGAGCCAGGGCGGCGAAATCTTCGTGCCGAAGATCCCGGCGACCCTGGTGACGGACCTTGCGACCGCCATGGCGCCCAAGGCGAAACAGACCGTTATTGGCATCCGCCCCGGCGAGAAGCTGCACGAGATGATGATTTCGTCGGACGACTCGCGCTCGACCTTTGAGCTCGACGACCGCTATGTCATCGAGC
>CAMLLA010000233.1 GCA_946480525.1 uncultured Asticcacaulis sp.
GGGGGGGGGTGCGACGTGGTTCGGTTTGGCACGAAGTTTTTGTTTATTTGCGGCGGCGAACGGCATCCCTTATGATGCTTTAGGTCAAATCACGGATGGCCTGGGCCTGTCCCAACGCTTTGAGAGCCTTATGTTTGCGCCCGCTGCCCCCAGCGCGGCGCGAATCGTCAATTCAAGCGTCGCCCTCCGATCAAGGAAGTCAGGTCCGATGACCAACACCCGCCGCAAGAAAATCTACGAAGGCAAGGCCAAGATTCTGTACGAAGGCCCGGAGCCCGGCACGCTCATCCAGTACTTCAAGGACGACGCCACTGCGTTCAACGCCCAGAAGAAGGCGGTTCTCGACGGCAAGGGCGTCATCAATAACCGCATCTCCGAATTCGTCATGACCAAGCTGACGAATATCGGCGTGCAGAACCACTTCATCAAGCGCCTGAACCTGCGTGAGCAACTGATCCGCGAAGTCGAGATCATCCCGCTGGAAGTCGTCTGCCGTAACGTCGTCGCCGGCTCGATGGCCAAGCGCTTCGGCCTGCCGGAAGGCCAGCAGCTGCCGCGGTCCATCATCGAATTCTACTACAAGAACGACGCCCTCGAAGACCCGATGGTCACCGAAGAGCACGTCACGGCGTTCAACTGGGCCAACACCCAGGAAATCGACGACATCCTGGCCATGACCCTGCGCGTCAACGACTTCCTGTCGGGCATGTTCGCGGCCGTCGGCATCACCCTGGTCGATTTCAAGATCGAGTATGGTCGCCTGTTCGAAGGCGACTTCTCTCGCGTCATCCTGGCCGACGAGATCAGCCCGGATTCGTGCCGCCTGTGGGACGCCCAGACGAACGAGAAGCTGGACAAGGACCGCTTCCGCCGCGACATGGGCAATGTCATCGAAAGCTACGCCGAAGTCGCCAAGCGTCTCGGCATCATGGGCGATATGCCAAAAGTGATTGAAGGCGGAATGCAGTAATGAAAGCTAAGGTTCACGTGTTCCTGAAACCCGGTGTCCTCGACGTCCAGGGCAAGGCCGTCGAAGGCGCCCTGCACGGCCTGGGCTGGGGCGGCGTATCGAACGTCCGCGTCGGCAAGGTGCTGGAATTCGACATGGACGGCGCCGACCAGGACGCCGCCAGGGCCGAGCTTAAATCCATGTGTGAAAAGCTTCTGGCCAATACGGTCATCGAATCCTACAAGGTCGAGGTGGCGTAATGGCCCTGAAAGCCGCCGTCCTCGTCTTCCCCGGCTCCAACTGCGACCGCGACTGCAAGACCGCCGTCGAAACAACCGTTGGCGGCAAGGTCGAAATGGTGTGGCACCAGGACACCGCCCTGCCCTCCGGCCTCGACCTGATCGTCGTCCCGGGCGGCTTCTCCTACGGCGACTACCTGCGCTGCGGCGCCATGGCTTCGCTGTCGCCGATCATGCAGGCGGTCAAGGCCGAAGCGATGCGCGGCGTGTCCGTGCTGGGTATCTGCAACGGCTTCCAGATCCTGTGCGAAGCGGGTCTTTTGCCGGGCGCCCTGCTGCGCAACGCCCAGCTCAAATATGTCTGCAAGCCGATCGAGCTGACCATTGAGAACCGTAATACGCGCTTCACCAGCGCCTACGGCAACAAGCAGACCGTGTGGATGACCCAGGGAAATGGCGACGGCAACTTCTTCGCCGATCCCGATACGCTGAAAGCCATCGAGGACAACGACCAGGTCGTCTTCCGTTACGTGGAAAATCCCAATGGCTCGTTGAATGGCATCGCCGGCATCGTCAACACCGCGGGCAATGTCCTTGGCATGATGCCGCATCCGGATCGCGCCTTCGAGCCGGCGCTGGGTTCAAGCGATGGCGCACCGATGTTCCATAGTCTGGTCGACGCCCTGCAGTCGGCCTGAGCTGATTGACTTTGATCGTTAACAATGAAAGCATCCCGGAACATTAGTTTCGGGATGTTTTCTATGTGGCGTCGTATCGGATTGGCTGTCATCGCAACCCTGGCCGTGGCGGGGTGCACCAAGAAGGACAAGGCTCCGGATACATCCAGCCTCGGTTTTCACAAGGAAGCCTGCCCCGCCGAACTGAAAAACGCCGAATGTGGCAAGCTGGTCGTTGAGGAAACACGCGGCGCCAATAACGGCCGCACCGTCACCCTGCCCGTCGTCATCGTCCGCGCCACCGCCGCCAACAAGAAGGCCGATCCGGTCATCTTCCTGCATGGCGGACCGGGCGGCAGCGTGGTCGAGAGCCTGCCGCGCCGCCTGGCCCGGACGCCCAGCGTCATTACCGCCGACCGTGACTGGATCTTTTTCGACCATCGCGGCACGGGCAAGTCGACGCCATCGCTCGACTGCGGCACCGCTCCCCTGTCGGACGCAGGTGTGACAAGCGACGCCGGCGTGAAAATGCTCCAGGACTGCGGGAAAAAATGGACCGCCGAAGGCATCGACCTCAGCCAGTATAATTCCGCCGTCATCGTCAAGGACATCCACGACTTGCGCAAGGCCCTGGGCGTCACCACCTACAATCTCTACGGCGGATCCTACGGCACGCGCGTCGCCATGGCGGTCATGCAGCACGATCCGGAAGGCCTGCGTGCCGTCGTGCTCAACTCCACCTGGGCGCCGGAAGGCAATGCCACCGCCCCGCTGCCCGGCCTGGTGTCGCAAGAGGTGCGTCAGGTCCTGGCCTATTGCGCCGCCGACACGGTCTGCAGCGGCAAATACCCGGACCTGGAACGCCGCCTCGATGCGCGCATGACCGAATGGCTCAAAACGCCTGTCAGCAAGGACGGCCAGACACACACGGCCGACGAGATGGGCGCCTTCCTGCTCGAAACCATCTACAGCGATCGCGGGGCGCGCAGCCTTCCCATGCTGCTCGACGGCATCCTCAAGGGCGATTACGCACCTCTCATTGAATTCAAAACCTCATATGCCGGTTATACCGAAGGCCAGTTTCTGACCACGCTGTGCAACGAAGAATTTTCCTTTGAGTCGCCGGCGGCCGTTACCGCCGGGCTGAACAACGTAGATCCAATCGCCGCCGCCGTGGCGCGCGATACACTGCGCTTCTTCCCCGCCTGCGAAGGCTGGGCGACCGGCAAGGGGGCGGCCATCGAGAATCAGCCCCTGACCAGCACCATCCCGACACTTATGCTGTCCGCCGACATCGACGCCGGCTGCCCGGCCGAGATGTCCGAACAGGTCGTCACGCGCCTGAGCAAGGGCAGGAACTACATGTTCAAGAACCGCATGCACACCATCCAGGGCAGCGACTGCGCCAAGGCCATGATCGCCCAGTTTCTCGAAACCGCCGCCCCCAATGTCGATACAGGCTGCCTGGTCACCGACAGGCCGACCTTCCCCTTTATTTACGACAAGAGCTGAGCCGGTTACGCAGCACGAAAAAAGCCGATCGCGCCGCAATAAATCCATAATTGCCCGTCACGACTGCACGCCTCTGTCCGGGGCGGTCACGAGGCAAGATTGGGTTAGGCTGAATGCAGGATCCCGTAACGTCGCTTGTCGTCCGACTTTTCTCCGCGCCAGGCGTGGCGCTATGGCTTGCGGGCGGGTTGCTCGCCTTTGCGGTCGGGCTGGTAATCCGGGGAGGATGGCTGGAATTCCGCCCTTTGCGAAACGCGCTCAACGACCGCTGGAACCGGCTGTCGGCGCTTGACCTGCGCCGCCTCGACGACACCCAGTTCTCAGAGGTCGATCGCGTCTTTTCAACCAGCGACGTCGCGGAGCTGATCACCGGATGGGCGCACTACCGCAGCCTGCTGACGCTTCAGCCTGACGGCCGTTACGCGACATCCGTCCACGCCGCAGAAGCCTTTACGCATCTCGATGAACCGGCACGCACGCTTGAATGGTGGGCCAATATCCTGGTCGCCACCGGCCTGGTCGTGACCTTCTTGGGGATTGTCGCGGCGCTCAGCGAAGCAACCGCCACGATCGGCCACGGCGCCGTCGCCGAAGGCGCGCTTCTGGGGTTGCTGGGCGTGGCTGCCACCAAGTTCTGGACCTCGATCGCAGGTGTCGCCGGCTCCATCCTCTTGCGCATCACGGCGCGCAACTGGCGGCGCCGCATAGACCAGGGCGCAAGGCAATTGTTCGCGCAACTCGATGCCGCCGTCGTCTTCATGCCGCCGGAAAAGGCCTTGCTGGAACAACTGGTTGCGCTCAACCGCATCGAAACGGCGCTGAAGGCGCGCGCGTCATGAGCCTGCGCCTGCGCCGGATGCCTGCCCGCGGCAGGTCCGATGAGCCCGAAGCCGAGAGCGACTACATCGCCATGACCGACATGATGGTGGGCGTGCTGTTCATCTTCATCATCATGCTGTGCTTCTTCGCGCTTCAGTACAAGAAGACGACGGCGTCGCTGACCGGCGCCAAGGACGCTCAGACGACGGCCCTGCTTCAGGTGGCGAGCGCGCTCAGCCCGGAAACGGTTCAGGCCGAAATCGACCGCCAGGCCCATGTCGTGTGCTTGCCAGGCAGCCTGTTCGGCGACAGCGGCGCGGGCGAAACCCGCCGTTGCTTTGCCTATACAGGGGATACGCCGGCGGCCTCCGAACCCTCCGATCGCAGGAGCCAAATCGCTTCCGCCGATCGCGCCGCCCTTATGAGTGCGATCGACAGCGATATGCGCGGCAGCGCGTCCGCGAGGGTGGGCATCGATGACGCTGTGCTGGTTTTTCCCGCCGACCGCATCTTTGCTGCCGACCGCACGGCCCTGACCGCTGAAGGCCAGGCGGCCGTGACCCAGGTCGCGCGGACACTGCGCGCGCAACTGCCATGCTACGGCTATGGAGTCGCTCCGCCAGGCGCTTGCGCCAACGCCGCCCGCATGGCCGCGGTCAATATCCAGATCAATGCCAGCTTCGATGCCTTCACGGCCGAAGGGCGGGCAGCGGCGGCACTGGCGCTGCAAAGATCAGTGGCGTTCCACGATGCGCTGATCGCCGCAGCGCCTGAACTGGGACGCCTGCGCAACCAGCCTGAGGACCAACCTGGCGGGGAGCCGCTACTGCGTGTGTCGAGCTATCAGCAATCAAGTACGGCTGGGCGGAGCCAGGAGCTGATGATTCAATTCCAAATCGCGCCCTGAGGAACGTATTTTGGGCTGACACGACAGGCTGAATCCGCTACATGCGCGCGCATGAGCACAAGCACCGCCCCCGCGCAAAAAAACATGGCCCAAAAGGCCGCCGAATATGGCCTGAAGTCCGACGAATACCAGGTCATTCTCGACCGCCTCGGCCGTGAGCCCAACGACGTCGAACTGGGCGTCTTCAGTGTCATGTGGTCGGAGCACTGCTCTTACAAGTCCTCGCGCATGCACCTGCGCAAGTTCCCGGTGACGGGTCCGCGAGTCATCTGTGGCCCGGGCGAAAACGCCGGCGTCATCGATATCGATGACGGCCAGGCCTGCATCTTCAAGATGGAATCGCACAACCACCCGTCCTACATCGAGCCCTATCAGGGCGCGGCGACGGGCGTCGGCGGTATCATGCGTGACGTCTTCACCATGGGCGCGCGCCCGGTGGCGCTGCTCAACGCCCTGCGTTTCGGCGAGCCGTCGCACCCCAAGACCCGCCGCCTGGTCGAAGGTGTCGTCGCCGGCATCGGCGGCTATGGCAATTGTGTCGGCGTGCCGACGGTGGCCGGTGAGACCAACTTCCACAGCGGCTACAACGGCAACATCCTGGTCAACGCCATGTGCGTCGGCCTGGCCGATGCCGACAAGATCTTCTATTCCGCAGCGCCCGAGCCCGGCCTGCCCGTTGTCTATTTCGGCTCCAAGACCGGCCGCGACGGCATCCACGGCGCCACCATGTCGTCCGCCGAATTCTCGGAAGATTCCGAAGAAAAGCGCCCGACCGTCCAGGTCGGTGACCCCTTCGCCGAAAAGCTTTTGATCGAAGCGACGCTGGAGCTGATGGCCTCGGGCGCAGTCGCCGCCATCCAGGACATGGGCGCCGCCGGCCTCACCTCGTCTTCGGTCGAAATGGCCGGCAAGGGCGGACTCGGCATCACGCTCGACCTCGACAAGGTGCCGCAGCGCGAAACCGGCATGACGGCCTACGAGATGATGCTGTCCGAATCGCAGGAGCGCATGCTGGCCATCCTGAAGCCTGGCCGCGAAAACGACGGCTATCGCATCTTCGAGAAGTGGGGCCTTGACGCCGCCGTCATCGGCGAGACCAATACGTCAGGCCATATCGTCCTCAAGCACAAGGGCGAAGTCGTCTGCGACCTGCCGCTGTCGCCGCTGTCGGACGACGCGCCGCTCTACGACCGCCCGTGGGTCGAGCCGGCGAAGGAACCGGAACTGGACGCGGCCGACGTGCCGGCGCACGACCTGAATGATGCCTTGCTGAAGGTCATCTCCTGCCCCGACGAAGCGTCGAAGCGCTGGCTGTGGGAACAGTACGACCGCCATGTCATGGCGGATACGCTGTCGGACAGCTCGACCGGCCACGACGCCGGCATGGTCCGCGTCCACGGCACCAAGAAGGCCCTGGCCGTCACGTCGGACTGCACACCGCGCTACGTCAAGGCCAACCCTTATGAGGGCGGCAAGCAGGCCGTCGCCGAAGCGTGGCGCAACCTGACCGCCGTCGGCGCCGAGCCGATCGCCATCACCGACAATCTGAACTTCGGCAATCCGGAAAAGCCCGAAATCATGGGCCAGATCGTCCGCGCCATCGACGGCATGGCCGAAGCCTGCCGTGAACTGGCCTTCCCGGTCGTGTCGGGCAAT
>CAMLLA010000234.1 GCA_946480525.1 uncultured Asticcacaulis sp.
AACCCACTGTTCCTTATAGTTGTTCTTCTGATACGACAGGTTGGCCAGGAAGCCGATCTCACCGATCGGCGTGTCCCAGCGCTTGGACACCAGAGCCGAGGCGTAGGGGCTTTCGGTGCTGCCGACATCGGCATACACATTGCGGATACTGCCGGCGAAGGTCCACTTCTTGGGCAGGTCGAACGGACGGCGCAGGTCGACGTTGACGGTACCGGCGATGCCGCCTTCGACCTGGTCGGCCGTGCGGTTCTTGTAGACCTGGACCGACTTCAAAAGTTCGGCGGGAATGTCGTTCAGCGAGGCTGAGCGGCCGACGCCGGTATTGTTGGGCGTACCGTTCAGGGTCGTCTGAACGTCTTCCATGCCACGGATCTTAAGGCCCGAGCCTTCGCCGCGGGCGCGTTCGATCTGAACGCCGGTGATGCGTGCGATGGCTTCGTTGACGTTGTTGTCGGGCAGCTTGCCGGCGTCTTCGGCGTCGACCGAATCGACGATCTGCGCCGAACGGCGCTTGCGGTCGACCGCGGTCTGAAGGCTCTTGCGCAGCCCTTTGACGATAACGACGTCGTCATCGCTCTGTTCCGCGGCCGTCGTGCTTGTATCGGTGTTTTGCGCAGAAACCTCCTGCGCGACAGCCGGCGAGCACAGTACCGCAGCGATCAGGCCCCCTGTGGCCATATATGTCCGCTTAATCCTCATAATGCCTTGTCCTTTTCCCTGACAAATGTGCGACGCCATGAAGACACAAGTTTACAAAACCGTCAAAATATTTTATACGATATACGTCGATGACAGGGCGTTTGATGCACTATCGGCGTCCGAGTGTCATAAATGCAACGAAGATAATGCCGCACACTCTTTATATATTCAGCTGCATTTTCCGCCGGTAAATTGAAATAGAAGGCAAATGCCTACTATAAGTTTGCAGGTATTATTTTGTTGCAACTTATACTTACAAAAGTCTAGATTGCTTATTTATCGAAATTTGATTTTATTATTCCAGGGATGCTCTGCGGTCCAAGACGCGCAAATCATGACAAAATGATGATATTGTCCGACAACATTCTTGAAATCTGAGATGTATATCGTATACATATGTCAGACATATAGGGATGCTATCATGCGCACATTTTCGATCGACCGTCGCGGACTTCTCTCCGGCGCGGGCGCGCTGGCCTTGTCCATGGCGGCGTGGCCCCTGCGCGCGGCCCCGTCGGGCGCCACGCGAGCGCGGTCCCTGCCCTTGAGCGAAGTGCGCCTCCTGCCCTCTGCATACAAAACCGCGGTCGATGTCAATGCGCAGTACTTGCTGAGCGTCGACCCCGACCGCCTGCTGCACAATTTCCGCAAGGGCGCGGGCCTCAAGCCCAAGGCCGAGATATACGGTGGCTGGGAACGCGACACCATCGCCGGCCACTCCTTGGGCCACTACCTGTCGGCCATATCCCTGATGCACGCCCAGACCGGCAATGCCACGCTGAAAACACGCGCGGCCTACATCATAGATGAGCTGGCCCTCATCCAGGGCGCCCACGGCGACGGCTATGTCGCGGGCTTCACGCGCAAGCGCAAGGACGGCAGCGTCGTCGACGGCAAGGAAATCTTCCCGGAAATCATGGCCGGCGACATCCGTTCGGCCGGCTTCGACCTCAATGGCTGCTGGGTGCCGCTCTATAACTGGCACAAGCTCTATGGCGGCCTGTTCGACGCCCAGACCTTCTGCGGCCATGACAAGGGGATTGCGGTCGCGACGCGCCTGGGCCTCTATATAGACCGCGTTTTCGCCAGCCTGAATGACGAGCAGGTGCAGAAGGTGCTCGATTGCGAGTTCGGAGGGCTGAACGATTCGTTCGCCGAGCTGTACCGCCGCACAAATGACCCGCGCTGGCTGGCGCTGGCGAGGCGGCTGCATCACAAGCGCATCATCGACCCGCTGACGGCCGGCGAGGACAAGCTGGCCAACAACCACGCCAACACCCAGGTGCCGAAGCTGCTGGGTGAGGCGACGCTGTACGAAGTCTCAGGCAACGACGACAACCGCAAGGCCGCCAGCTTCTTCTGGGAGCGCGTCGTCCACCACCATTCCTATGTCATCGGCGGCAATGCCGACCGCGAATACTTCTTCCAGCCGGACACGATCTCGAAACACATCACCGAAGCGACGTGCGAGCACTGCAATACCTACAACATGCTGAAGCTTACCCGCCACCTGTACAGCTGGGACGCCGACGCGCGCTATTTCGACTATTTCGAACGCGCGCATCTCAACCACGTCATGGCGCAGCAAAACCCGAAGACCGGCATGTTCAGCTATATGACACCGCTGTTCACGGGTGCTGCGCGCGGCTTTTCCGACCCGGTCGACAACTGGACCTGCTGCCACGGCTCCGGGATGGAGAGCCACGCCAAGCACGGCGAGTCGATCTTCTGGGAAGCGGGCGACACCCTGTTTGTCAACCTGTTCGTCCCGGCCACCGCGAAATGGGCGGCGAAAGGTGCTCAGGTCCGCATCGACACCGGCTACCCGTATGACGGGGATATCGCGGTCAGCCTCTCCAACCTGCGCCGTCCCTCGCGCTTCAAGCTGGCCCTGCGCGTTCCCGCCTGGGCCAAGTCGGCCGAGCTTTCCATCAACGGCAAAAGCGTCGAGGGCGCGCGCGACCGCGGTTACGTGATCGTCGACCGCGTCTGGAGCGCCGGCGATATGGCGCGGCTGAAGCTCCCGCTGTCCTTACGCTTCGAGGCGACCAGCGACAATCCGAACGTCGTGGCGCTCATGCGCGGACCGATGGTCATGGCCGCCGATCTCGGTCCGGTCGAAGCCGAGTACAAGGGCACGGAACCTGCCCTGGTCGGTGACGACTTGCTGGCGACCTTTGCGCCCGTCAGCATCGAGAAGGCGCACTACCGCACCCAGGGGTCCGGCCGTCCCGGCGACATGGACTTCGTGCCCTTTTACAGCCAGTACGAACGGCGCAGCGGCGTCTATTTCAAGCGCTTCACCGAGGCCGAGTGGAAGCGTGAGGAGGCCGCCTTCCTGGCCGAGCAGGAGCGTCAGCGCGACCTGTCGGCGCGGTCGGTCGACGTCATGCACCTGGGCGAAATGCAGCCCGAACGCGACCACAATCTGGAATCGGAAGTGTCATGGCCCGGCACCTATCGCGGCCGGAATGGCCGCGACGCGCGCCAGGGCGGCTTCATGCAGTTCACCATGAAGGTCCGCCGCGAACCCGGAAAGGACGCAGGCCCGCTCAAGCTGCAGGCGACGTATTGGGGCGATGACAAGCGCTCCTATGACGTCATGATCGACGGCAAGGTCGCCGTCAGCGTATCGCACCCGACGGCGCCGAAGCCGGGCGAGTTCTTCGACGAGACCTATGACATCCCCGAGGAACTGACCAGGGGCAAGGAGACGGTCCTGATGCGCCTGCAACCGACCAACAATCGCTCGACCGGCATGGTCTTCGGCGTCCGCCTGTTCACGGCTTCCAAGGAAAACAAATGATGCGGACCCTGCTGACTGTCAGTATTGCCGCCCTCACCCTCGGTATCGCATCGGCCGCCCAGGCGGAAACCTGCGTGCCCGGCGACTGGACCATCGTCTCCGGCGAACCCAATGAACAGCCGGTGCGCTATGAGACGAAGCACTTCGCCTTCCGCTGGAAGGACAATACGGTAAAGCCCGAGGACGCCAAGGCCGCCGGCGTCAAGCTCGAGGAAATCTGGGACTTCTATATGGGGCCGGTGGCGTTTGCCGAGCCTTATTGCGACACCGCGAAAAAGCACAAAGCCAATATCAATCTCGATCCGACCTTCGGCCTGGCGGGCGGTCCGACCGGCGAGCGCGACATGGGCATGTGGATTTCGCCGCCAGCGCTCAAGGACAACTGGGGCCTGGCGCACGAATTCGCCCATGCGCTCTCAGGCTCGACGCAGGCGTTGCGCGACTCTCCTTACGTCGGCTGGCTGTGGGAAAGCCACGCCAACTGGATGACGCACCAGATGCCGGAATTCCACAACAAGGAAGTCCACTGCTCTGAGATGCTGGTCAACTTTCCGCACCTCTATTACGGCTCGACGCGCGACCGCTACTGCAACTGGCAGTTCCTTGAGCATCTCAAGAACGAGTACGGCTATCAGGCGGTCAATGACATCTGGCTGAAGGCGATCAAGACGGGCAAGCCGGGCTATCTCGACGAAGACCCCTTCTCGATCCTGAAGCGCAACCAGGGCTGGAGCCAGGACGATCTCAATGACCTCTTCGGCGCCTGGACCATGTACAATGTCAATTGGGACTACATCAATCCGGACGGCAGCGACCAGGGCGTTCTTTATCGCGCCAGATACGGCAGCTATGATCAGCGTACTGGCGACCGCCGCCTGCGCGTCACGACGCTCGATCCCATCGATGCCGCCAAGGGCCGTTATGCTGTGCCATTCGACTGGGCGCCGCAGCGCTGGGGCTACAATATCGTCCAGTTGGTCCCCGACGCCGGGGCGAGCAAGATCCACGTGACCTTCAAGGGCGTGGTACAGGACAAGCCCGCCACGACCACCCTGCCCGGCCTCGCCAACGAGCCCGACAGCATCGGCAATCCCGATTCCGACTGGCGCTGGGGCGTGGTGGCGATCGATGCCACGGGCCAGTCCCGCCTGAGCCCGCTGATGGGCGGCGCCGAGGGTGAGATGAGCTTCCCGGTCAAGCCAGGCGACAAGGCCGTCTACATGGTCGTGGTCGGTACGCCGAAAACGATGCACAAGATCAAGTGGGACCAGCCCTACTATTCGATCTACCGCTATCCATGGATGGTCGAATTGAACGGCGCGAAACCGCAAGGCTTTGAGATCGGCGCCAGGACGCCGACGGCCAAGGGTCACAGGCACAAGAACGGCGGCGGTTGGGTCGCCGATGGCGCGGAGGTCGACGCCACGGCCTATGTCGGCCCTTACGCGCAAGTTCTGGGCGGCAAGGTCAAGGGGAATGCCCGTATCGAAGATCACGCCATCATCGTCAACGGCACGGTCCAGGACAATGCGACGGTCGGCGCCATGACCATCATCGACCGGGGCGTGATCGTGAAGGACAATGCGGTTGTCGCCACCATCTTCATGAGCCCTGGCGCGTTCGAGCCCGGGACGGTCGTCGGCGGTACGGCCCAGATCAGAGGCGACGCCGAGGTGCGCGGCGGCCCGAAACTGACAAAAGGCGTCTATTACGGCATGCTCGACCAGAACAGCCAGGATGGACCCGACGCCGCCAAGCAGGGCGGCACGCTGACCGCCCCGGTTCAGGAAGTCACAGCGAAGCCGGATTACAAATGGTGATCTGATTTTAAAATGAAGGTCCCCCTTCCGTCATTTGCTCCGCAAATGACGGAAGGGGGGATTTCCGGCGTCAGACGAACGCCGCTGTCAGCCGGTATAGCCCGACTGGCGGCTGATCTTCAGGGCCGTGTCCTTGACATAGCCACGCATCAGCTGGATGCGGTCATCATCCATATATTGCGCGGCCGACGACACCGAGATGGCGGCGATGATCTTGCCGGACATGTCGCGGATCGGCGCGGCCACGCAGCGAACGTGGTCCTCGTTCTCGTCGAGATCGAGCGCATAGCCGTGTTCACGATAGTGGGCCATGACCTCCAGCCACTGCTTGATGTCATAGCGGTAGCGCGGATAGAGCGCCGCCTCGCGCTGGAAGACTTCGCGCAGGCGCTCTTCAGGCTCATCCAGCAGCAAGGCCTTGCCAAGCCCGGTGTGGCGCAGCGGCTGGCGTTCGCCGACCACGCAGCGCACCTCGACGCGGCGGGTGCCGGGAATCTTGTCGATATAATGGACCTGGTCGCGTTCCAGGATACCAAGATTGACCGTGTCACCCGTATCGGCCGAAAGCTGGCGCAGGTAATCGTGGCTGACGCGCGTCAGGGTAATCTGCTGCTGGGCGGCAAAGCCCAATTCGAGAAGCTTGGTGCCGAGCGCATAGCCGTCGCGCGGCGAAAAAGACAAAAAGTCGCTTTCGACCAGGGTGGTCGCCAGGCGGTGAACCGTCGTCTTGTTCAGGCCCAGCGCCTTCGACATCTTGCCGAGCGTATTGTCGCCCTTTGCCACCCGCGACAGGACGTCCAGCCCTTTGGCCAGGGTCAGGGCCGCAGGCATGCGCACAGCCGCGGCCTCGTCGGCGGGTTCGCTTTCCACGTTGGGATTTACGGGCTTGTTCATACCTGGATTCTCTTAACCATCACTCGGATTACTCTGATTCTCACTTATACCGCCCTGGCGACTTCCACGGCGTAAACGTGATTCACGCCATGCATATTCGAACAGAAGATGATCCACTTTCCGTCCGGCGTAAAGCGCAGGTTCGGTTCCAGCCTGTAGTCATGGGCCGACATATCGACCAGTCTGGTAGCCGCAAACCGTTCGATGGTAATCAGTCCGTCGTCGTAGGACGGTAAATCCGCGTCGACAATGGTATCGCCTTTAAGCAGCGATATCCATTTTCCGTCGGGCGCGTGCGCCACCATGTCGGCATCGCCGCCGTCGCTGGCAAAGGTCACGCCATCGGGCGCGACGTTGAAATGGACGCCCCAGTCGTTCTGCTCCATGCGCTTCCAGACGCGCTTTCCGGTGGCCAGTTCCAGCCCCGCCACCCAGAAGACCTGGCCGCGCGGCGTCTGAAGATCGTACCACAGCCACTTGCCGTCCTGGCTGAAGAATTCGTGGCCCCAGATTTCCATGTTCAT
>CAMLLA010000235.1 GCA_946480525.1 uncultured Asticcacaulis sp.
AGGATAAACGGGCGGTCGCAATGCCGCCCTTTCCAGCAAAGCTACTTTACTACGGCTTCGCGGCTGAAGCGCTTGCCGTCCGGCGATACCGTGCGGACATGGACTTCGCCCTTGACCGGGGCAGGACCGGAATAGGTCGTCCACTTGCCGCTTTTCGTGCGGTACTGGATTTTCAGGCTGCCAGGCACCGCATTGGCCTCCAGCTTGCCATTGGTTACGCGTGCGCCCGGCATCGGCAGGCGATATTTTACCCCTGCCTGATCGAGCGCCGGCAGCTGAGCCGCGACGCGCGCCTGAAAGTCCTGCCAGTCGCGTTGCAGCGCCGGCTTGTCGATGCTGCCGTCATCATGGGCGTAGGCCTTGCCGGGGACGTAAGGAGGCTCCCACGCTGCCCTGTGCCAGGCGCGCTCCGCCACGGCCAGGGTACGCGGGAACAGCATATAGTCGGCGATCTGCGGCGTGCGCACGACCTCGCTCCACAACTGGCCCTGCATGCCGGTGATCCTGTGGCCGGAGGTCAGCGGAACGGTATCGTCGATCTTGCCAGGCTGATTGGCGGGAGTGGTCATGACGGCGCCATTGGCCGGCAGGTTTTCCGGCATGAAGGCGAAGATCTTGTAGAGATCGGTGGCGCGCGATGCCCAGTCATAGCCGCGCTCATGGCCGTCAGCAGCGTAAGGCATGTCGAGATAGAGGACATCCGGGTTGGATAGCACGATGTTCCAGCCCTGGTTCGCCTGCTTGTGCGCTTCGGCGACGCCGCCGCTGAACAGGCCGCCCCAGGTGTTCGACTGGACGCTTTTCGGCATCTTTGCCGGATCGACGTGGCCCATGCCGTCGCTCCAGCCGGCGGGCTCTATGCCCTTGTCGCTCAGAAGCCTGGCGACGCGCATGACGAACTGCGGCCCCAGTTGCTCGTACTTCAGGCCTCGCTCGGCCATCAGCTTTTTGCATGCGGGCGACTCTTTCCATGCACCGGCGGTCTCGTCGAGACCGAGATGATAGATGTGCAGCGGCGCGCCGGCTTCATCGTGCATGCCCTTGATGTCGGTCAGTACGGTGTCGATAAAGGCATAGGTCGATGGCAGGCAGACATCGAGCGTATTGTCGTTATAGCTCTGGATCGAGTCATAGATGGTTGTGTCGCCAGGATCGACCAGTCGGAAGCGTGCGGCCTCCTCGGGCTTGCCTTCCTTGATCAGGCGGCGCGCGCGGACTTCCATGGCGCGGATCGAGGCGCGGCTATGACCCGGCATGTCGAAGGACGGAATAACCTCGATCTGGCGCGCCCTGGCGTACTTCAGCAACTCGATATAGTCGGCGCGCGTCAGGTAGCCGTTGACCGAGCCCTTGCCGTCCGGACCGGCGCCAAGCTGCGGCAGCAGACACGTGTCTTCGGCCGGATCATGACAGCGCTTCGAGCCAATGTCGGTCAGTTCCGGCAGGCCGGAAATCGCCAGGCGCCAGCCTTCGTCGTCGCCGAGGTGCAGATGCAGGCGGTTGAGCTTGTAGGCGGCCATCTGTTCGATGACCTTCAAAATCTGCGCCTTGGGATGAAAGTTGCGCGCCACGTCGAGATGCAGGCCACGGAAGCCGAAACGCGGGGCGTCTTCGATGCGCAGGGGCTTGAGAAGGCTCCTGTCGAAGGCAGCCTGTTGCTTAAGCGAACGCAGGGCGTAGGACGCACCGGCTGCATCGGCGGCCGTGATGGTGATGGCGCCATCCCTGGCGACCAGTGTGTAGGATTCGGGGGTTCCGGCGGCGATGGTCACTGTCAGCGGTACGCCGCTATCGTCCTGCTTGAGCCCGGCCAGGGCCGGAGCGACATCGGCGGAAGCGACACCGTTCAGCTTGACGGCCACGCCTTTGGTAAGGTCGAGCGCCGGGCCGTCAAGGCGTTCAGCTTTCACCGGTGTCGGCAGGACAATAATGTCCGAAGCGTGTGCGGTGGGCGCCTGACGCGATGCGGTCTGCGCGAACAGACGCTCCGGTGTCAGCCAGGGCGTCTCCGGGCGATTGTTCTGGCGGGCCTCGTCGCTGTAGGTGGTGACGTAGGGCACTGTCTCTTCGCCGGTCACCGGATCGACGCCGGTGCGCGCAGACGCGATGACGCGTGGTTTCGCGCCTTCGACGACGACGTAGGCATTCGGCAGCAGGAAGTAGGGCGAATCGACATTGCCTGGCGAAATCAGACGCAGCGTATATTTTGCGCCGGGCGCAAGCGTCACGCCCGGCTTGGGCGTGAATCTCACCATGTCGCCGTTGAGGATTTCCATGTCGAACGCGTCGCTTTTCAGCGGCAACAGCGTCGTGACGAAACTGGCATAGATGGCGAAGTCGCCGGACCTGACCGCCTGCGGCAGGCTCTTGGGCATGGTCAGGTCCAGATCGAGCCGAAGGCAGCCGTTCGGCGTCGGGCAACCGGCGGAACTGCGCGTCTCCGCCAGGGTCAGATGATAACCCATCGTGCGGGCGAAAGCGTCGATTTGGACCTGCGTTGCCGTCGTCTTGGCGAAAGTCAGGGACGGCGCGGCCAGAAGGGTTGCGCCAAGCAGGAAACCACGCAGCATTTTCGACATTTCGTCCCTCGTTCCTGTAGTGTGATTGCGGGCCAGGTGACGCAGTGCCACCCGCTTGTCAATGCACAGGAGCAGGCCAGTGTGATATCATTATAATACCAATATATGTCCAAAGTGCGCAAATATCGCTTCAGGTATCAAAATTAATCACCTTTACAATAATACGTTTCGTACTATTGTAACTCATAATACGAAACGTACCAAATGACCAAACCTGTCACATCCCTTGGCTTTACGCTTCTTGGCCTGATCAACGATGAAGCGCGCTCGGGATACGCCTTGCGCAAAGTGTTCGAGACGACGCCGATGGGAAGCTATTCTAGCAGTCCGGGCAGTATCTATCCGGCGCTGGAATCGCTGCGAAAGGCAGGGCTGGTCGAGACGCGCGATGCCGAAGCCGGGAACACGCGTGGCAAGGGACTGTTTCATCTGACGCCGGACGGTCTGGCTGCGTTCCAGGCCTGGTTGCGGGCGCCGGTAGATGGGAATGACCTGCGGCAGGCGATGCTGCGTTTTGCCTTCATGCAAAGTCATCCGGACCGCACGCTGACGCGCACCTTTCTCGAGTCGTTCGAGGCGGCGGCGGCAGATCAGGCGGCGGCGCTGGCAGGATTTATTGCCGGAGAGGCCGGCCAGGCCATGCCCCTGCAGGCGCGGGTCGCGGTCGAACACGGACGAAGACAACTCGAAGCCTCGGCCGCCTGGGCGGTCTGGGCGAGAGAGACGCTGGAAGCGGAAGGGGAGCTGGGATGAAGACGCACTTGATTTGGGCGGCGAAGGCCGTGGGCCTTTGGCTGGTGCTGGTGGCCGGCATGATGGCGGGCGGGATGCTGTTTTTTCGCGGTGCGCCGACGATCGCGCCGGATGGTCCGTTCGATGCCGGGCAGGCCTTGCTGGTCGTCAATGCCGGTGTTGCCGTGGTGCTGGCCTGGCTTGCGGAACGGGCGCGGCTGCGCGGTCCGGCATTGGGTCTGACCTTGGCGAGCACGCTGTTCGGCATCGAGACGGTCATGTCGCTGATCGAGGCGGTCGTGTTCAACAACGATCTGAAGATGTCCATGACGACGATGTGGAACGGCGCATTCAGCAACCTGCTGCGCGACGTCGGCGCCGGTGCCGCCATCGCCCTGATGTGGCGCGGACGGGCGCTTGAAGCGCCTTTGGCGCTGCGGGGCCTCGCCTGGAAGGTCCCGGTGATCGCCGTCCTGTACGTCATCTGTTATTTTGTCGCCGGGAGTTTCATCGCCTGGCAAAGCGCCGAGGTGCGCGCCTATTATGCCAATATCGGCGATATCTCCCTTCCGTATTTACTCGCCGTGCAGTTCGTGCGCGGTCTGATGTGGGCCGGCATTGTCCTGCTGCTGGCGCGCGCTTTGCGCGGCAGCTTGTGGACGAAGGCTGTGTTGTCGGGTGTGGCGCTCAGCGTGATCATGGACCTGCAACTGCTCTTTCCGAACCCGGTCATGCCGTGGCCTGTGCGCAGCGTGCACATGGTCGAGGTCGGTGTCTCGAACTTTGTTTTCGGCGCTTTAGCCGGCCTGATTCTGCTTAGCGGAGGGCGGGCGCGATCAGCCTGAGATCGCCGCGAAACAGCGACTTGAGCAGGGCGGGATCGCGTAAGGCCACGATCGGCATCTTCTCCTGCCACAGGGTTTCCTCAATGACGCCATGGGCTTCGCACAGGTCGAGCGCGTGGGTGAGGACGGCAGCGTTGTAGGCCTTGGCGATGCCGAAGGTCTGGACGCGCGTCGTGAAGTCCGGCCCATTGGCCTTGCCCAGCACGTGGTCGATCAGTTTCTTGCGGCCGCGCGGACCGTTCAGGCGATAAAGCGCTGACATCAGCATCTGGGCGGGCTCTGTGACGTCGCTCGACTTGCCGCGTGTCAGGCAGTTGTCGCAGGTCCCGCACGGCTCAATGCCGTCTTCGCCGAAATAGCTGCGCACCGCCTGTTTGCGGCAGTCCTTGCCCAGCACCATCTGGAAGAAGTCGCGCGCCTTCTGTTTCTGAATCGACTGGTCTGGCGCGCCTTCGTTTTCGCGAAGCGTCATGCGGCGCAGCGCCCAGCCGAGATCGCCGGAATTGTAGAAGCAGACGCCTGAAGCCGGGTTGCCGTCGCGGCCGGCGCGGCCGACCTCCTGCCAGTAGGCCTCCATCGAAGACGGCGGGTCGGCGTGGATGACAAAGCGGACGTCGGCCTTGTTGATGCCCATGCCGAACGCAATGGTGGCGACCATGATCTTAGACTTGCCGGACAGAAAGGCTGTCAGGCGTTCCTCTCGGGTCCGGGCGGGCAGGCCGGCATGATAGGCGGCAGCGGAAAAGCCCTCTTTCTTCAGGGTTTCCGCCAGTTTTTCGGTGCCGTCGCGCGACCCGCAGTAGATGATGCCGGACGCGCCTTTCTGCTTGGCAATCAGCTCGACGATCGACTTGGCTACCGCACCCTTGCGGCGGACGAAGCGTAACGACAGATTGGGCCGGTCGAAGGTCGCGACGATCTCTATGGCGTCATCGATATGCAGGGCGGCCTTGATGTCGGCGCGGGTATGGGCGTCGGCGGTGGCGGTCAATGCCAGGGTCGGCACGCCGGGAAACAGCGCCTTGACCTGGCCCAGCGTCCGGTATTCCGGGCGGAAATCGTGGCCCCACTGGCTGATACAGTGGGCTTCGTCGATGGCGACCAGGTTTATCGGCATGCGCCGCAGGCGGTCGAGGACGAAGGGCTGGTTGAAGGCTTCGGGCGACAGATAGAGCAGGTCGAGTTGTCCGCCGCGGGCCGCATCCCAGATGTCGTTGCGCTCGCCGAGATTCTGCGTCGAGTCGAGCTTGGCGGCGCGCACGCCGCGCGCTTCCAGCGCCTGGACCTGGTCGCTCATCAGGGCGATCAGCGGCGATATGACGATGCCCAGACCAGGACGCAGGATGGCGGGGATCTGATAACAAAGGCTCTTGCCACCGCCGGTTGGCAGCACGGCCAGGACGTCGTGGCCTTGCAGGACGGCGGCAATGACGTTGGACTGCCGGCCGCGAAAGGCATCGTAGCCGAAGACGGATTTCAGCGTCGCTTCGGCGTCACTGAGCGAAGGGGCATCGGCAATCGTGAACAAGTCGGCGGACATAAGGCCTTACGCAAGAACCAGGGGAAGATTATCCCCGCGTTTTGCGGGCGGCGCGCCAGACTCGACCATTGGCAGTTGTAAACGGGCGCTTTCGGAAAATAGCGTGGTCAGGGCAAAGCGCAAGGGGCCGGTTAACCCTTAATTTCGCCAAAAATTATGGCTTAAGCTTGATGTCCGTGTGCAAGGTGTTGCAAAGGTTTAACGCGACACGTGGGCAGACATTAGCTATAAAGCGGCTTATCGGGGCGATGGTTTGGCCATGCGGATGACGGCCATTTCAGTGAGGATTACATAATTATGGCAATGGGCAAGTTCCCGGGTTCGGGAAAAGGCGGCCGTTCACCGCTTCAGGCCGTGTTGTACTGGGGAACCGTGGGACTGATCTGGCTGGTCATGTTCGGCGTCGTCTTCCTGGGCGTCATGGCGCTCGACCTTCCCGACACGTCATCGCTCTACAAGACGGAACGTCAGCCGTCGATCACCTATCTCGACCGTTCCGGCGCCCTGATCGCCGTCCGCGGCAGCCAATACGCTCCGCCCGTGGATGTGACCGAGCTGCCGGACTATGTGCCGATGGCCTTCGTGGTCATCGAGGACAAGCGCTTCTTTCACCATATCGGCTTCGACCCGATGGGGATGGGCCGCGCCGTCGTGCGCAACCTCTTCAAAAAGAAGGGCGCGAACCTGGCCGGTGGGTCGACCATCACCCAGCAGCTGGCGCGTAACCTGTTCCTTAGCGCCAACCAGAATATGAAGCGCAAGGTCCAGGAACTGATGCTGGCCGTCTGGCTTGAGCACAAGTTCACCAAGAAGGAAATCCTGGGTCTGTACCTCAACCGCGTCTATTTCGGCGGCGGCGCCTATGGCATCGAGGCCGCGGCCCAGCGCTATTTCAACAAGGAAGCCAAGGACCTGACGGTTGGTGAAGCCGCCATGCTGGCCGGCCTGATGAAGGCGCCCAACTCCTATTCCCCGCTGTCGGACAAGGAACGCGCCGGCAAGCGCGCCACCATCGTGCTCAAGGAAATGCTGGATGACAAGGT
>CAMLLA010000236.1 GCA_946480525.1 uncultured Asticcacaulis sp.
GCGCGCGGTAACGGCATTTCCGCATATTGACAGACTCGCCTCCCTGGCGTGACATCGGCGCCTCTTTAACGAGGAGGCCGATCATGGCGCACAGGTTCGAGATTCGTAAGAACAAGGCGGGCGAGTTCGTCGCCTACTTTATGTACAACAGCGAAACCATCTTCTGGACGGAAGGCTACAGCTCCAAAGCTTCCACAAAGAACGCGATCGAGTCCATCAAGAAAAACGGTCCGGAAGCGCCGACTGAAGACAAGAGCGACGCCTGACCGGGCACCATAGTCCGAAAAAAGCGAAAGGCGGCCGACCGGCCGCCTTTTTTGTCACATCGTTCCGCGGGTATCAGCCGATACGGACCGCGTCACGGATAATGGCGATTGAGCCGACGGACTCTTCGGTGCATTCCATCGACAAGCGGTCGATTTCTTCCTGCGCGAACTTGCGCATAAGCATTGCAGCCTGCGGCGACAGGGCCATCAGGGTACGGGTCGAAGCGCGCGCCAGCGCCAACGCGGCGTCCGCGTCGACAAGGTTGGCGGTATCCTTTGCAACCGCCAAAGCATAAAGACGCGACGCCACATTCGGGGAGGAATTGGGCATCATTTTCTTTCTAGCCATGTAAGATGAATACGAACTCTCTTTCACGAGCTTCGGATATACGCAGAACACACACAAGATTTCCGAAGCATATTACTCAACGCATACGCGGCACTGACGCCTATATAGGGAAAAATGCCTGAGCAATCCAGAGTTACACTTTTACCGGACTATGCCGCTGGATTTTTTCATTCCATTGTAATTAATGACGTTTTCGTGAATGCTTTGGATATCCTCCGAAGGGTAAAGCAGTTTGTGCAAAAATATTCGAGGATATCGATAACATTTTCAAAATAATCGCGCGGAAAGCAAAATATTCCCAAACAGATAACGAGCGTTACGCGAATGGATTCCACGCACAACGCTGTCACGAGTGCGTTTTGCAAACCCATGAAAAAACCCCGGAGCACTGAGCGCCGGGGTTCGAATTCAAGGCCTTCACCTGGCCAGGTCGCTGTTAGGCATAAGGCCTTTAGCCGACCTTTTGCGCCAGGCGCTCCTGACCTTCACGGATCAGCTGCGCTGCGGCTTCAGGCTCTACCCAACCGATGACGTTGGTCGTCTTGCCCTTTTCCAGGTCCTTGTAATGCGCAAAGAAGTGCGTCACCTGCTCGATGAAGATTTGTGGCATCTGGCGATAGCTGGCAACATTGGCGTAGTAGGGGTGCAACTTATCGACCGGAACGGCCAGGATCTTTTCGTCGCGGCCGGCCTCGTCTTCCATGACCAGCGCACCGATCGGACGGCAGCGGATGACAACGCCCGGATAAACCGGCGTCGGGCCAACCACCATGACGTCGCACGGGTCGCCGTCGTCCGCCAGGGTATGCGGAATGAAACCGTAATTCCCGGGATAAAACATGGAGGTATAAAGGAAGCGGTCGACGAACAAAGCGCCGGAGTCCTTGTCCATCTCGTACTTCACCGGCATACCGCCCTGCGGAATCTCGATGACGGCGTGGATGTCCCACGGGGCGTTGGGGCCGACGGAAATCTTGTCTATGTTCATGGAAGGTCTTGAAAGGTCTGAAAGAAGGGTCGTTGTTACGGACGGAATTGCCGACTTAATAGGCGTTAGCTCTATTTCGCACAAGCGAAGAAAGAGCAATTAGCGCGTCTTAACCAAACATTCTTGCGTTGGGCGATAAAAATGACCAGCACCCAAAGCCCGGAATTTTGCGACACGTCTCCATGGAACCCCTGACAGCTCTGATTCACGCCGCCAAACACAGCCCGGTCGATGTCCTTGCGATCGCCATCTTTGTCTTCTGCTGGCTGGGATACGAACCCTTCCTGCAGTCGATTTCCAAAAAATCCGGCCTCATTGCAAAGGACCTGAGCGTCGTCCGCCGCGCCTGGATGCAGGAAATGACGATCCGCGAAATCAAGCTATTCGATTCGAACCTGATGGGTCACGCCGTCAATTCGGCGACCAATTTTTCCTCGGCCAACCTGCTGCTGATCGCGGCTCTGGGAGGTGTGCTGTTCTCCAGTAAGCTTCCGCTGAAGTCAATTGAAGCCCTGGGGTTCGACGTCTCCTCGCCCCTCCTCTTCCAGCTCAAGCTGGCCCTGATCGTCATCTGCCTCGTCCGCGGACTTCTGAACTTCATCTGGGCGATCCGCCAGATGAACTATTGCGCCGCCGCCATGGGGTCCATCCCCGAATATATGGACAAGACCGTTGCCGCACGCTTCACCGACGCCATGGGCAATATCATCGAGCCGGCCATGTCGAACTTCTCCCAGGGCGTGCGCAACTATTACTTCTCCATCGCCGCCGCCGCGTGGCTGTTCGGGCCGGTCTATCTGATCGTCGCCAGCATCGGCGCCATCGCCCTTCTGGGGTGGCGCCAGTCACGATCACAGGCCGCGCGAGGCCTTCGGCAACTGCGTGAACTTCTGGAAGAGCACCCCTATCCCACGCCGACCCGGCCGCTATATTCCGCAGATGCTCACAAACCAGACAATAATGCTGCGGCGCAACAAGGTAAGTCACCCCCCTCGTCATCCAGCTCATAAGGAAGTCGTGATGCTTCAATGGCATTGTAACGATACGTGATCACGCGATTAAACTTTTTTGATTGATTTATTTTGCAGCGCAAACTACATTTAGCTTGTTCGACGTTTTTACGTCGATGCCCTTCCTGGGCGTTTCCTCCCTGTAAACTTTTAGCCGCGCTTGCTTAGCGCGGCTTTTTTTTGCCCTATGCCGGCTCGGTGACCAGTGCAGCCGTCAGTCTGCGGAAGGCGTCACGCAGCCTGCCCAGGCCATCATGAGTTTCCAGGCTGGCTTCATTCATATAGATGGCGCGATTGATCTCGATCTGCAAAGCATCGACGCCCGCCGACGGCCTGCCGTATTTTTCGACGATATAGCCACCCGCGAACGGGCGGTTCAGGCCGACGCGCAGACCTTCCTTTTCCAACTGCCGCCGAACCTGCTGGACAAAGCCGTCGGTGCTGCTTTCGCCGTGAAGGGTCCCCAGCACGATATCCGGCCGCATGCCGTTTACGGACGGGTGCAGGAGCGCGCTGGACGGCATGGAGTGCCAGTCGATCAGGCGGACACGTCCGCCACGCCCGGCCTCCCTCAGCAGGGTCTGTAAAGCGGCGTGGTATGGACGATGAATCAGGTCGATCCGCCGGCTGACCTCCGCCATGTCAAGCGGCTGACGGTAGATGTCGAGATCCGCGCTGAGCCGACGCGCCACGACGCCGAAGCCTGCCTTGACCCTCGCGCTTAACGAAAGCGCCGCCTTGGGCAATTCCCCCCGGATGAGACGCGCGTCCAGCTCCAGCGGGTTGCGGTTGACGTCGCAAAAGGCACGCGCATAGAGGCCGATCAGTCCATAGACGCCGGATTCGGACGTTAACCCTACCATGTCGTCAACCCACGCGTCCTCGCTCAGGCGCAGTGTCGTGCCGGACAGGCGCGCCTCGGCGATAAAGCTATCGGGATAGTAGCGGCCGGAATGCGGCAGGCTGTAGACCAGATTCGTCCCTTCGCCTTGCGGACGCACGATCTTGAGCCCCATGTCAGGGGTGTGCAGGAGATGCCAGGCTGTAGGCGTTTGCTGATCCATGCTCGTCCATAGTCGGCCCCCCAGCCGGCGGTTACGCAACCACAAACCGCGGGATCAGGGAAGCAGTATTAGCCTTTTAGTAGGACATTCCTGCCACGTATTCATCCCTAATTTACCTCAACCCGCAAAGATCGTGCGACATCGCTTTACAGCCGCGCACCCGCGGCTCATGATTAGGAACCGCTTTGAATGAGTGACATGAAAAAGATCCTGCTCGCAGAAGACGAGGACTCGGTCCGCAGCTTCCTGTCGCGCGCCCTGCAACGCGCCGGCTATGAGGTCGTGTCCTGTCCGGACGGCGATACAGCGATCCTGCAACTCGACAACGGCCCCTACGATCTGCTGCTGACGGACATCGTCATGCCCGGCGCCGACGGCATCGAAGTCGCCAAGCGCGCCGCCGAACGCCAGCCGGAACTGAAAATCATGTTCATCACCGGCTTTGCCGCCGTGGCCCTGAACGCGCAAAAGGCTTCGCCGAACGCAAAGGTCCTGGAAAAGCCCGTGCACCTGCGCGAGATTGTGACCGAGGTCGAACGCCTGATCGCGGCTTGATCCCAAGACATTAACAATGCGACGCGCCGGGCATCCATGTCCGGCGCTTTTTATTGCCACGAACCTAAAACTAGAAAGCAAAAAGCCCGGCTTTCGCCGGGCTTTTGTTTCGATGGAATGGTGGGCGCTACAGGGATTGAACCTGTGACCCCTACCATGTCAAGGTAGTGCTCTCCCGCTGAGCTAAGCGCCCATTCCATCGGAAGGAGCCGGTGTATAGCCAAGCGTTCCGAGCTTAGCAAGCGTTCAAATAGATTTTTTTGCGAGTCTTGAACAGGTTCCGAAATGATGCGACACGTGTCGCATCACAAGCAGCGAGGAATGATATGGACCGGCGCAGACTCTTGCTTTTAGGAACCGGTGCGCTGACGGCATCCGCCCTGCCCAACCTTGGCCGCGCCCAGACGTCCCCGCCCTCTCCTCCTCCCTCCTCTGCACTCGTCGCTATTCGCCTCAGTCCTGACCAGGTGTTCCGCACCACGGTCTGCCTGCGCCCTTTCCGCGCCAAGGGCCCACGCATCGAAACCGAGGAGGTCGGCCGCAAGCTGGTGGTCCACAATTACGGCCATGGCGGCAGCGGCTGGTCGCTGTCGTGGGGATCCGCTGAACAGGCCGTTCGGCTGGCCATGCAGTCAAGTCCGCGCAGGATCGCCGTCATCGGCGCCGGCGCGCTCGGACTGACAGCTGCGATCATGGCGCAACGCGCCGGCGCGCAAGTCACCATCTATGCCCGCGAACGGTTTCCGCACGTCCGTTCCGCCTACGCCACCGGTAGTTGGACGCCGGCGTCGCGAATCGCCATGGCAGCCAATGTCGCACCGGACTTTGCCGACCGCTGGGAAACCATCGCGCGCTATGCCTGGGGCATGCACCAGTCCTATGTCGGCCTTGCGGGAAATCCTGTCGAATGGATGGATCAATATGTGGTGCGGGGCGGCGGACGTCCTGGCCCTCGTCCGGCCTATGCCGACAGCGAGCCCGGCTTCCTCCACCTCGACGATCGCATCAGCGATATCGTCCCGCACGGGCAGCCGGTTCCCAATGACATGCACCCCTTTGCATCCGACCAGGTGACACGGACAAATATCCTGACCTTCAACGTCGCAGCCTTGTCTCACCAGCTGACGGAAGATTTCCTGAACGCGGGAGGCAGCTTTGTCCCGGCCCAGTTCAACAGTCTTTCCGACTTCAACCGCCTGAAGGAAAAGGTCATCATCAACTGCACCGGTTACGGCGCCCGCGCCCTGTGCAAGGACGAAAGCATCGTGCCGGTGCGCGGCCAGATCGTCTGGTTGGCGCCACAGGACGACGCGCACTACGGTTTCTACTACAGGGGCGTGACGGTGCTGGGACGGCGCGACGGCGTCGTCGTCCAGGACGTCGGCTGGAACGAGATGTTCGGCTGGAACGACGACAATGAGACGATCGATCCCGTAGCGGCGCGTGAGTCGATCGAACGCGTCGCCGGCGTCTACAGACGCTAGATCGGAATGACTTTGGCTGGAAGCGTCATTCCGATTTAAGTTTTTGTTTTGTCGCGATATTTATCTGAAGCAACGTTCGGCGCAGCCAAAAACCGCTGCACACTTTTCAGCATGTCGCTCTAAGCGACCGGCTGCGAAAACTTGTCCGCCATGTCCGACGCCTGCTTCAGCTGCGCTTCGCTGAGTTCCTTGTCCTGATCCATGGTGCGGACGAGATCGCGGGCGTCCGGATCACCGCCGTCGGCCGCCAGCAACGCCCAGGCATAAGCCGCGACCTTGTCGACCGGCTGGTCCTCGCCACGATAGGCAAAGGCCGCCATGTTGAGCTGAGCCAGGGCAAGCCCCTGACGCGCCGCCATCTCGATCAGGGCGCGGCCTTTGGCGACATCCCTGGGCACGCCCTGGCCATGGACATACATGCGGCCGAGATTGAACCGCGCCGGCGAATTGTCCTGGGCCGCCGCCTTTTCATACCAGTAGACAGCCTGGGCATAGTCCTGCGGCGCGCCTTCGCCCGTCTCAAACATATTGCCGACGTTGAACTGCGCGACGTCGTAACCCGCTTCAGCCGCCTTCCTGTACCACTCGAACGCCTTGGCCAGATCGCGCGGCACGCCCAGACCGTTGTCGAAAGCGGCGCCGATATTGTACATGGCCTCGACACTTCCAAGGCCCGCGGCCTTGAGGCTCCATTCGCGCGCCTTGTCGAAATTCTTCTCTGTCCCCAACCCCTTAGCGTACATTACGCCCATTTCAGCCATGGCCTCGATGCTGCCGGAGCTGGCGGCGCGGGAGTACCATTCGAAGGCCTTTTCGAAATCCTGCCCGACACCGTTCCCGAGGTAATAGTCGTCCGCCAGTTGCAGTTGCGCCTTCGCGTCGCCCGCCTCGGCAGCGCGGCGGACGGCGTCCATGTCGCTGGTTTCGGCAACGGTGGTCTGCGTGACACGCGCGTCCGTCGCCGACCATACCGGGCTCGCCGAGCGGTCCCATGTCCGCCGGCGCCGTGTCGGCA
>CAMLLA010000237.1 GCA_946480525.1 uncultured Asticcacaulis sp.
TGGCGTCCTGGTCGCCCAGCCAGTCCGACCCCTTGACGGTGTCGTACATGTGCCATTCCCACTTGTCCTCACCCATGTTTCCGAGCGAAGCGGCGACGCCACCTTGCGCCGCAACCGTGTGCGAACGCGTCGGGAAAACCTTGGTGATACAGGCGGTTTTGAGACCGGCCTGACCGGCGCCGAGTGCGGCACGGAGACCCGAGCCACCGGCGCCGACGACGACCACGTCGTATTCGTGGTTGATGATATTGTACTTGCCGGCAGCCATTTACGCCCCCTGATACACGAGATAGAGCGCGCCAAGGCTGCCGATCAGGACAGCGGCGCTCAGGAGAAAGGTGAGAAAGATCGAAACGCCGCGCATCGGGCCTTGCAGGTAGTCGTCGATGATGACCTTCACGCCCATATACATGTGCCAGACGCTCAACACGATGCTGACCGCGATGGCTGCCATGTTGAACGGGTTCTTGACGAAGGTGAGGGCGGCATCGAAGCCGCCGCCGGCGATCTGATACGCACCCCAGGCCGCCCACAGGGTCAGGGGGATCAGGGCCAGCGAGGTGAAGCGTTCGGCCAGCCATTCACCGGCGCCGTGCTTTTCGGATGTTTTCCAGCTTTGGGCCGAACGGGTCGAAGCATCGTTCTTGGCCAGGGCTTCCTTTGTGCTCACAGTGCGACCTTTCCCGAAGCGAACAAAACCGCCCAGAAGGCGATGGTAAGGGCCACGCCCAGCAGCATGGTCCAGGTCGCCAGGGCGTCGGCGTCCTTGGGCTTGAAGCTCAGGCCCAGATCCCAGATCAGGTGGCGCAGGCCGCCGGTCAGGTGGACGAAACCGGCCAGGCTGAGGCCGAACCAGACCAGCAGGCCCAGTGGCGACGACGCGTACTGGACGAACACCGTATAGGTCTCACGTCCCAGCGCCAGACAGATCAGCCAGGCAGCGATCAGAACGATCCCGGCGACCGATGCCGAACCGGTCACGCGGTGCAGGATCGAGCTGAGCATGGTGACGTGCCAGCGCCAGATCTGGAGGTGGGGGGAAAGCGGCCGAGGTGGCGTGGTGTTGGACATGTGCAGAGCCCTGGACCCGTAGGTTCTAAGCGACGAACTGTAAAATCTGTGTGACCGGAATGTTACCGGGCGACAAAGTCGGGGCCTTTTTAGCCCCAAAGGGTGTCATGTCAATAAAGCAATGCCTTCGAAAAGGTCTTTTTGCCTTATCCAGCATGTGGTTGCGACAGGTTCTCAATTTCCGCCGCAACCATATGCTGGATAAGGCGAGCAATCAGAGGCGCGGACTCACCCGCCAAAGCTTCGACAAAATCCTGTTGTTCACTTGTCAGGTGAATGAATTCTTAAGGGACGGCTGGTTAAGCCTAATATCGCGGTAATGCCGCGCCTGGGCATCCGTTCGACCTTTATGCAAGTGAGTGATTAGACGTGCTTTCTGTTCTGCTGATGGGCGCCGCGCTACTGGCGCAAGACGGAGTGTCTCAAAACGAATCCGGTGCGGTGCGCGTTGAAGCCTATTCCCGCGACTACGAAGGCCCCCAAAGCGACGCCGAAGCGCGCTACGACTCCAACATTCTCTCGGCCTATTCATTGAAACTCGGCCAGATGGAAGGCTCCTGGGAAGTGTCGTCCGCCGACGGCCGCAAGCTGATCGGTCTCGAATTGCGCAACGAAGGGGGTGCGCGCGGCAGCCTTGAAGGCGCCTGGCGCTCCATGACCGCAGGCCTGGGCCTCAATGAAACCGGCTTTGTCGCCGACATCAGCCTGGTGGGCAACGACATGGAGGTCAATTACTTCCAGGGCCGGGCGCGCTCTCCGACCATCCTGCATCTGCGTAAAGAGACCGACGGCCGCTGGCGCGGCACCATGATGGACGTTGCCGGGCGGAAAGTGCCGGTGGTCATGGCGCGCGCCGCGGTACGCTAAGCCATGCTTTAGGTTTCGGACGCAACAGTTCGAAACGAATATCGGCCGCAATGCAGCAAACACTTGCCCTCCGGCCCGTCAGGGTTTAGATGGCCGCCAGAAAACAGCGGCATTATTTAGAGGGAGTTCTCATGGCGCGTGCGAAAATTGCTTTGATCGGTGCGGGCATGATCGGGGGCACTCTGGCCCATATCTGCGCGCGTGAGGAACTGGGTGATGTCGTCCTGTTCGACATCACCGAAGGCGTGCCGCAAGGCAAGGCTCTGGATATCGCCGAAGCCACGACGGTCTTCGGTTCCGACGTCGCGCTGAAGGGCGCCAACGACTACGCCGACATCGCCGATGCCGACGTCTGTATCGTCACCGCCGGCGTGCCGCGCAAGCCCGGCATGAGCCGCGACGACCTGCTGGGCATCAACCTGAAGGTCATGAAGGCCGTCGGTGAAGGCATCAAGAAGTTCGCTCCGAACGCTTTCGTCATCTGCATCACCAATCCGCTCGACGCCATGGTCTGGGCGCTGCGCGAATTCTCGGGCCTGCCGCACAACAAGGTCATCGGTATGGCCGGCGTCCTCGACTCGGGCCGCTTCGCCTACTTCCTGGCTGAAAAGACCGGCGTGTCGGTCGAAGACATCCACGCCTGGACGCTGGGCGGCCACGGCGACGACATGGTCCCGATGGTGCGCCACTCGACGATCGGCGGCCTGAGCCTGCCGGAATGCGTCGCGCAAGGCTTCTTCACCCAGGACGAACTCGACGCCATCGTGAAGCGTACGCGCGGCGGCGGCGGCGAAATCGTCGCCCTCTTGAAGACCGGCTCGGCCTTCTATGCGCCGGCCGAATCGGCCATTGCCATGGCGACCTCGTACCTCAAGGACAAGAAGCGCGTCCTGCCGTGCGCTGCCTACCTTTCGGGCGAGTATGGCCTGCGCGGCCTCTATGTCGGCGTGCCGGTCGTGATCGGCAAGGACGGCGCCGAGCGTATCATCCAGTTCACGCTGAACGACGACGAAAAAGCCATGTTCGCCAAGTCGGTCGAGTCGGTCCAGGGACTGATCGCGGCCTGCAAGACCATCGATCCTTCGCTGGCTTAAGCGCACGAGTGCACATAAATCCCCATCGGGATTTTACGGAAGCCGCCCCGAAACCGGGGCGGCTTTTTTATTTGCCTGGTGCTAGAGCGATATGGCGAAAAGTGTAAGCGGTTTTCGCCTTAAATATCGCGACAAAACAAAATCTTAGATCGGAATGATTGCTTCCATTTAAAATCATTCCGATCTAGGCCAGATATGAGAGCCAGAAGAGGGCGTCACGATGAAACCTGTCTACCTGCTGCCGGTCCTGGCCGGCGCGATCCTGGCGGTCGGCGCGTGTAACCAGCGCGACTCCGCGACGGAAAGCACCACCACCACGACGACGACCACGACCTCTGCCGTCCCTCAGGCGTCCGCCAGCGTCAGCGCCGTGGCGCGTGCCAGTTTCGACTGCAATCGCGCCCTGCCGGGTGGCGAGGCGGCCGTGTGCGCCAATCCAGAGGTCGCCGAACTCGATGTCGAACTGGCCCGGCTTTACAAGGTCGTCGACGCCAAGGTGTCGGACGCCGAACGCACCACCCTGCACCGTCTGCAGGGCGGCTGGCTGCAGAAGCGCGACGCCTGCGCCGAAACGGTCGACGTGAAGGGCTGCCTCAAAACGGCCTATACCGACCGCATCGCCGACCTGCGTGCCGGCTACGCTGTGGCGCGCACAGACACGGCGGGAATCAGTGCGGGCCCCGTCAGCTGGCGCTGTCCGGGCACGACGAAGCTCATGACCTCGACCTTCGTCAACAGTACGACCCCCGTGGTCATTCTGAAGCGCGACGACAGTTCCGTTGTGCTGACCGGATCGGCGGCGGCGTCCGGCGCGCGATATCAGTCGGCAACGCCCGATGGCGCCTATGAGTTCTGGACAAAGGGGTCCGACACGCAGTTGACCGTGCCTGGTTCCGGAACTGTGACTTGCACCCTGGCCGACACGGCGGCAGGTTAGGGCATTAATCCGCAGGAGAGATCGGTATGAAGGTTTCGCGTACTCTGGTAACGGCGGGCCTCGGCTTAGTCCTGTTGGGTCTTGCCGCCTGCGCCGAGCGGCCCATGGGCAGTCCCGGCGATCCGGCTTTCGTGCGTGGTCTGATCGACGGCTTGCTGGCACCGATCTCCTTCGCGCTCAGCCTGTTCTCCGACAGCATCCGCATGTACGCCTTCCCCAATGTCGGACGATGGTACGATTTCGGCTTTTTGATCGGTCTCGGCGCCTGGGGCGGCGGCGGCAGTACCGCGGTGCGCTACGTCTATGTCGACCGGGTGACACGCCGGCGCCTGCCGCAGGAGGACGTCATTATTGACGATAGCCGGGTATAGGCTTAACCCGGTAGCATGATCACATCGTCGCCGCTTGGCCCTACGCTCGAAACCTCGCGCCTGGTTCTACGCCCGCCCATCCGTGCGGATTTCGAAAGCCTGTGCGCCTTTCATGCCGACCCCGAAACCATGAAGCATCTGGGCGGCGTCCAGTCGCCGGCGATGGTGTGGCGGACCATGTGCATGATGGCCGGCGCCTGGCACCTGGATGGCTTTCATATGTTCAGCGTCCTGAACAAGGAGACCGGCGAGTGGATGGGCAGGATCGGCCCGCTCTACCCGGAGCAGTGGCCCGACCGTGAAGTCGGCTGGGGGCTGATGTCGCGCCACTGGGGCAAGGGCTTTGCGCGCGAAGCCGCTGCCGCTGCGATGGACTACGTTTTTGACGTGCTGAAGTGGGACCGTGTCGTCCACACCATCGCGCCTGACAACCTGGCCTCGGCCGGGGTGGCCAAAAGCCTTGGCTCCTATAATCAAGGGCCGGGGCGGCTGCCTGATCCTCATGCCAGTGTCGCCGTCAACATCTGGGGCCAGACGCGCGAGGAATGGCGGGTCAACCGCCGGATCACGTCGCGGAAAAGGTCCATATTTACCGGCATCGAAGTGGTCAATGAACGCGTTATTGGCCACGCACCGGAACGCGTCCGCGATGCCTTTGCCGATCCGGTCAAGCTGGTGGAGTGGTGGGGGCCGCACGGTTTCACCAATACGGTCGAGGCGTTCGATCTCAGGCCAGGCGGCGCCTTTCGCATCACGATGCGCAATGAACGCGATCAGGACTTTCCCAATGAGAAGACCTTCCACGAAGTCACGCCTGATCGCATCGTCGTCGAACACCATCAGCCGGTCCACCATTTCCTGATGACCATGACCTTCGCTGCCGAGGGTTCGGGTACGCGGCTCGGCTGGCGGATGCAGTTCGCGCCGTCGCCGCACACCGACGATCTGGGTGGCGATCTTGCGCGTTTTCTCCACGCCGCCAACGAACAGAATTTCGACCGGCTTGAGGCGTTCCTCAGCCGCTAAAAATAAAGGAAACGCCATGTCCGAGCAGACTGCCTCCCAAACCCCCAACTCTGAGACGGAAGTCTTCAAGCTGTCACGCACCTTCGACGCGCCGCCCCTGGTGGTGTGGGCGGTGTGGACCGAGGCCGACCATCTGGCCAAATGGTTCGGCCCGGCGGGGTTGAAACTGGTCGTGCGGTCGCTGAACCTTACGCCCGGCGGCACCTTTCTCTACGGCATGCAGATGCCGACCGGCATGACCATGTGGGGCAAGTGGGTGTTCCGCGCCATCGAGAAGCCCAACCGCCTGGCCTACGTCGTCTCTTTCTGCAACGAGGCGGGGGATCCGGTCCGTCACCCCATGGCGCCACTGTGGCCGCTGGAGGTGCTGGTCGAGCAGTCTTTCAGCGAAAGCAACGGCAAGACGGTATTTGAAAGCCGGTCGTGGCCGATAAATGCCACCGCGGAGGAACGCGCGGTATTCATGTCCGGCCACGCCGGCATGCAGGCCGCTTTCGGCGGGACTTTCGCGCAACTGGATGCCCATCTGGCCACCCTGGCATAAGATTTTCCTGCTGGAATCCCTTCTGGGTTGAATAACGGTGCTTGCCAAAACGGCGCTTCGGGCATTGAATACCGAAGCGCCGTCATCGTCAGGAACCGACCCTATGAAGATCAACGCCTATCTCCATTTCAACGGCACCTGTGCCCAGGCCCTGGCCTTCTACGAGGAGGTTTTCAACGGCAAGGTCGTCTTTCTGCAGACCTTCGGCGAATCACCGATGAAGGACGATTTCGGGCCAGAGCTTCAGAATGGCGTCATGCACGCCACCTTGCAGATCGGCGATGATATTATTCATGCCAGCGATGCCCCGCCGGGCATGTTCAAGACCCCGCAGGGGTTTTCCCTCAGCTACGCCACGACCGACACGGTCGCGGCCGAACGCATATTTGCCGCCCTTGCCGAAGGCGGCAATGTTTTCATGCCGCTGACCCAGACCTTCTGGGCGGAACGTTTCGGCATGGTAACCGATCGTTTCGGCATACCCTGGATGATCAACTGCGATAAACCCGCCTGAGACACTGGAGCGATCGCGCAAATACCTATTTCGAGTGATTAAATCTTCTGCCCAAGGCTGAAAAAATACCGGGAGGACTAACCATGACTACGTTCATAATTGTTATCCTTGTGCTTGTGGTCGCGTTCTTTGCCTTCGTGGCGACGCGGCCCGATACCTTCACCGTCAAGCGTTCCCTGCTCATTCGCGCCAAACCGGCGGAGATTTATCCTTTTATCGCCAATTTTCAGCCCGAAGGCTGGGGAAAATGGTCGCCGTGGGAAGATCTCGATCCCGATCTGCG
>CAMLLA010000238.1 GCA_946480525.1 uncultured Asticcacaulis sp.
AAGAAGCGCCGATGATGCGTGCGTGCCAGGCGACCTATAGCCTGGGGCAGCGTTTTGCGAACTTCTCCAAAACGCGCCCGCCCTTCATGCACGCCTACTCGACCTATGGAAGGCCGATTGATCGCGTGCCGTTTCATCATTTCTGGCTGAAGGCGCGCGCGGAAGGCATGAAGGCGGAGTTCGACGATTTTTCGATCAACGCCGCCGCCGCCAACAGCGGACGGTTCTTCATTCCCGGTGAGGAAACCGACGGCTTTGCCAACTGCAACTACGCCTATAATCTTGGCGCCGTCGGCTATAGCTATGTCTTGAAGACCGTCGCTCTGGAACGCAGGATCACGCATATCACGGCCAGGCTGGCTGACGTTGTGCGTGACGCCGGCGACGGCCGTATTACGGCGCTCAAGCTGATGAACGGCCAGACCGTGGAAGGCGATTTCTTCGTCGACGCGACAGGGGCTGAAAGCGCCCTGCTGGGGCAGGGGTTGGGCGTTGCCTTCGACTCCTGGAACAAATTCCTTCCCTGCGACCGCGTCCTTACCACCTATGGTCCGCCCCTGTCGCCGCTGCCGTCCTACAGCCAGGTCGCGGCCTTCCGCTCAGGATGGGTCGGCATGTATCCGCTGCAGAATTGCACGGCCATCCAGCAGGCCTATTCCAGCGTCGATCTCAAGGAAGAAGAGGCGTTCCAGGCCGCGGGCATTGTCGCCTCGATGCGCCTGCATCCCGATGCAACGGTGACGCCGTTCAACGCCGGAACGCGCAAGGTTTATTGGGAAAAGAACTGCGTCGCCATAGGCGAATCGGCAGCGGTGCTCGATCCGATCGACAACGTGCGGATGCACGTCAATTTCATCGGATTGTCACACCTGGTGTCGCTGTTTCCGATCGACCGCAATTCGATGCTGGAAAGCAGCGAATACAATCGCAATGTCGCGGCGTCCCTGGAACGCGCCCGCGACTTCCAGATATGTCACTACGTGTTGAACCAGCGCTTTGGACAACCTTTCTGGGACTATTGCCGCGATATTCAGGTACCGGATCTGCTTCGTTACAAGCTGGAACTGTTTTTCGCGCGCGGCGCCCTGGCGCTCTACGATGACGAACCTTTCGAAGAAGACGACTGGATCGCCATGTTGCTGGGACACGGGCTAATCCCGAAGGCCTATGATCCCGTGGCCGATCAGACGGACCAGGCCGAAGCCATCCGGCAGTTTCAGAAAATGCTTGGTTTTATCCGATCTGCCGTTGAGCCCATGAAGCCGATGGAAGCTTATCTGGGTAAGGCCATGGCTCCCGCTCAGGAGGCGCAACCGTGGAATCTGTAGTAAAGAAAATTGTTATCGTCGGTGGCGGGACCGCGGGGTGGATGACGGCCGCCTGCTTTATCAAGGCCCTGGGATCTCATTATTACGACATCACCCTGGTCGAGTCCGAAGAGATCGGTACGGTTGGCGTGGGTGAAGCGACCATCCCGCCTATCACCGAATACAATTCCTTCCTGGGGCTGGACGAAACCGAATTCATTCGTGAGACGAACGCGACCTTCAAGCTCGGCATCGAGTTTGTCGACTGGCGCCGGAAAGGTCACAGCTACATCCATCCGTTCAGTGTCTTCGGCAGGAACATAGATGGCTTTACGTTCCAGCATTACTACTTCCGCCATTACATAGAGCGCGGCGGCGGCGAGATCGATATCGGCAAGTACAACGCGCCAACGGAAGCCGCGTTGCAAGGCCGTTTCGCGCGCGTCAAATCGGAACCTGGCAAGCCGGAACTCACCTATGCCTTTCAGTTCGATGCGGCGCTCTATGCGCGCTACCTGCGCAGGTACTCCGAAAAGCTGGGCGTCGTCCGGCAGGAAGGCCGGATCGTCAAGGTCAGCCAGAACCCTGAAACGGGTTATGTCACCGCGGTACATACCGTGGATGGCCGGACGATCGAGGGCGACCTGTTCATAGATTGCTCGGGGTTCCGCGGGCTGTTGATCGAAGAAACCCTGAAAACCGGCTATACGGACTGGAGCCACTGGCTGCCGATGAACCGCGCGGCGGCGGTGCCGTGCGACCGAACGGATCAGCTGGTGCCCTATACGCGGGCGACGGCGCGTGAAGCCGGCTGGCAGTGGCGCATTCCATTGCAGCACCGCACGGGCAACGGCTACGTCTTCTGCAATGATTTCATCAGCGAGGACGAAGCCGTCGACACCCTGTTGTCGCGTCTGGACGGCAAGCCTCAGGCCGACCCCAGAATTCTGCGCTTCGTTACCGGCCGCCGCAACAAGGCGTGGAACAAGAACGTGGTCGCGCTGGGCCTGGCCAGTGGATTCCTGGAGCCGCTGGAATCGACCAGCATCCACCTTGTCCAGTCCGGCGCGTTTAAATTCCTGGCCTTGTTTCCGCGCCACGGATTCAATCCGCACATTGTCGACGAATATAACCGTCAGATCGAGCACGATTACGACAACATCAAGGACTTCATCATCGCCCACTACAAGGTCACGGAACGGGACGACACGCCGTTCTGGCGCCATGTTCAGCAGATGGACATCCCCGACAGCCTGCGCGACCGGCTGGATGTTTTCCGCGCGACAAGCCAGACCTTGTCACGCGAACCGGACCTGTTCCGGGAGGTCAGCTGGGTCGCCGTCCTGACCGGCCAGGGACTGATACCGCAGGATTATCACCCGGCAGCGGATGCCATGGATGCTGACGATTTGCGCCTGCATCTGGGCAGCTGGCGGAACGCGGTCATCGAGCGGGTAAAGAACCTGCCGCTGCATGAAGACTATATCCGCCGTCATTGCGCCTCCGACGCCCTCAGGATGTCGGAGACCGGATAGTGCCGAGGGTCAGAGTCCCTCGGTATTAAGGAACATGTTGGCTGTCAGGCGGCCCTTGCGCGGATCGTCGCTCAAGGCCGAATTGTTTTCCATGCGTGCTGAGTGGAACAGGTTGGCCCTGTAAAACACCAGGCGATTGAATCTCGCCTCGACATAGGCGATCTCTTCGTAGAGGTCGAGAATATCGGCCAGCGGCCGGTCCTTGTATTCATCCAGTTCCTGGCGGCGCTTACGTCGATATCCATCGCTTCGGATCGGCGTGACCACCTCATAGCCGGTGGCCTTGTGACGGAAAAAGGCCGTTCCGCCAAACGGGTTGCGACTAAGATAATGAACCGTTGCAAAGCTGTTGAGGCGATGTGAATCGATATGCGGTGCGGTTTGCGCCGCCAGCATGTCTTGCGGAAGGGTGGTCGCCAATCCGAAGAAGCCGTAATTCGCTGGCCGGAAACTGGGGTGTGTACCGAACGTCCCCGTCATCGGGCGACGCAGCAGCTCCGCGATCTGAATGCGATAACTGTCCGGCAACGGCGCGACCCGTCCGGGATAGCGCGAAGATTCGGGAGGAAGATCGAAGCTTGCCTGCGCGGCATACTCAATCATGACATCCGGATTGAGCAGAACATTGTCGATGACCACCACGGGTTCCTGACCCGCCCCGACACTGAGAAATTCCACACTCGCATTCGGATTGAAATCAGGCTCGGGCAGGGGGGCAGTCATATGAATCCGTTCTCAGTTTTTCGGGCGACGTCAGTTTGCAATAGTGCCTGATTTGAGTCTAAAACGACAGTGGCAGTATACGGAGTATAAGATGTCGGTACAGACTATCCGGATCGGGGAGGAGCAAACCCCCATCGTCGTTATCGACAATTTCTTTCAGAACCCCGATGAGATCGTCCAGCTGGCAACCGACCTGGCGCCATTTCCCGCACAAAAAGGGCACTACTATCCCGGACTGCGCCATCGGATCACGCCGCAGGACACCGAGAGTTTCACGTATGTCGAAGCCGTATGCCGTGGTCTGGGCGGGATCATGGAAAGCGTTTTTGGCGTTCGCAAATATGACATCCTCGATGCTGGCTTTTCGCTGATGACCTTGCAGCCGGGCGACCTGCAACCCTTGCAGAGAATTCCCCATTTCGACCATCATACGGCCGACGGTTACGCTATTATCCATTATCTTTCAAAGGGGCCGAGTGGGGGCACTGCTTTTTACAAGCACGCGCGGACGGGTTTTGAGACGCTGACGGACGATCGCCTGGAGGCATACGCCAGGGCACGGGAAACGGACATTCGTGAATACGGTGTCCCTGGCGGTTATCATTCGGGAGATCGCAGCGGCTTTATCGAGCTGGCAAGTGTCGAGGCCCGCTTCAATCGCGCGGCCATATATCCCGGCCGCATACTGCACACCGGGATCATACCTGAGAATTTCAATTTTAGTCCCGATCCGAGACGTGGCCGCCTGACCGCCAATATCTTCGTCAGGGCTTTAGGCTAAATCGCCAGGGCCAGTTCCAGCTTGTCGAGGCCTTCATCGAGAATGGCGTCGCTGGCGGTCAAGGGACACAGGATGCGGATCGTATTGGCGTAGACGCCGCATGACAAAAGGATCAGACCGTTTTCCTGCGCCTTCATGCACGCGGATTTGGCGGCGACGGCATCGGGTGTATGTCCGCCGCGCTCGGCCACGATGTCGAATGCGATCATGGCGCCCAGACCGCGGATGGCGTTCATGGGCACGATACCGTTACGGCGACTCAGGTCTTCCAGCCGCGCCTTGATCTTCGCGCCTTGGGCATTGGCGGCGTCGAGCAGCTTTTCCTCGGCAATCACGTCCAGCACGGCCAGGGCGGCGGCGCAGGCCACCGGGTTGCCGCCATAGGTGCCACCCAGCCCGCCGGTGACGGGGGCGTCCATGACCTCGGCGCGCCCAACGACGCCCGACAGCGGATAGCCGCCGGCCAGCGACTTGGCCATGGTCATCAGGTCGGGCTTTACGTCGTAATGCTCCATGGCGAACAGCTTGCCAGTGCGGCCAAAGCCGGTCTGGACTTCGTCAGCAATCAGCAGGATGCCGTGCGAGTCGCAGATTTTGCGCAGAGCCTGCATCAGGTCCGGCGGGGTGATCAGGAAGCCGCCTTCGCCCTGAACGGGCTCGATGATGATGGCGGCGACCGCGTCCGGTGCGATATCGGCCTTGAACAGATAGTCGAGCATTTTCAGCGTGTCGGCAGTGTCAATGCCGTGCGCCTCAACCGGAAAGGGGAGATGGTAGACGCCGGGCTGCTGCGGACCCAGGTCCTTCTTGTACGGCACCACTTTTCCAGTGAGCGCCGAGGTCAGGGCGGTGCGGCCATGGAAGCCGCCGGTAAAGGCGATGATGCCATCGCGTTTCGTGTAGGCTCGGGCGATCTTGACGGCGTTCTCAACCGCTTCGGCGCCGGTGGTGAGGAAGACCGACTTGGCGGGTTTGGCGACGGGAGCCAGGTCATTCAGGCGCTCGGCCAGGGCGATATAGGCTTCATAGGGCACGACCTGAAAGGCGGTGTGCGTAAAGGCGTTCATCTGCGCCATGGCGGCAGTTTGAACTTTAGGATGGCGGTGGCCGGTATTGAGCACGGCAATGCCGCCGGCGAAGTCGATGAAGCGATTGCCATCGGCGTCCCACAGCTCGGCATTCTCGGCGCGTCCGGCATAAAGCGTCGTCGCGTGACCTACGCCGCGTGGAACGGCAGCGGCTCTGCGGGCGGCGAGATCGGCATTGTGGGTCATGGGGCGGCTCCGGTTCGACGCCAACCGATAACAAATGTGATCACAATTTGCCAGTGCGGAGCGCGCATCTGTGCAATCTGTGGACATACTTCCTTAAGGCCAGTGCCGCGCACACCAGAAATAAAAGGAGGGAGCGGGCCGGGAAGCCGCTCCCTCCGTCACGGTCCACCGTGACACCTCGCCGGGGGGGATGGCGAGGATTAGACGGCAGTGGGCAGATTAATGCGCGCTGCTCATATCGACCGGGCCCTTGGGCCGCGGCAGGGTCCAGGCGAGTGTTGCGCACAAGGCGAAGACGACCGCCGCGCCCATGAAGATCTCATTGGTTGCGATCATCAGCGCCTGGCTTTCGACCATTCGGTTGAAGCTTTCCAGCGCCACTTCGTGCGGCAGGCCCTGCTGCGTCATGGTCTGAACCGCCGCTTCGGCATTGGGCAAATTGTTGACCATCTGGGCGTGGTTCGCATTGGCCGAGTTTTCCCAGGCCGTGGTGACGAAGGAGGTCGCCACCGCGCCCGCCATGGTGCGGATGAAGTTCTGAAGGCCGGCCGCAGAGGCAACTTCCGACGGCAGGACCGACCCCATCGATACCTGGATCAGCGGCATGAAGAAGAAGGGCATGCCGGCGCCGGCCAGGAAGATCCACACCGTGATGCTCATGAAGTTCATGTCGGTCGTGGCCTGGCCGCGCATGAAGGTGATAAGGGCAAGCCACATGACGCCGAAGAAGATGATCTTGCGCGGGTCGTAGCGGGCCGCCAGCTGCGCGGCGATCGGGGCGGCGAAGATGGCCAGGATGCCGATCGCACCCGTCGCATTGCCGGCCCAGGTGGCGGTCCAGCCGAGATTGCCCTGCATCCACAGCGGCCCCAGCACGTTGATGGCGAAGAAGGAGCCGATCATCAGCGCCATGCACACCATGGCCAGTGAGAAGCCGGGATGCCGGAATATCCTGAGATCAACGATCGGATTTTCGTCGGTCAGCTCCCAGATGACGAAGGCAACGAAGCCGAGGAAGGCGACCAGGGCCAGGCCGACGATCAGCGGCGACGAGAACCATTCGTTTTCCTTGCCG
>CAMLLA010000239.1 GCA_946480525.1 uncultured Asticcacaulis sp.
GATCCCGACGTCATCGGATGGATGTTCGCCAACGAACCCGATGACCGCCTGGTCCGCAACCTGTTCGAACTGCGGCTGATCATTGAGCCGGCAGCGGCGGCCCTGGCAGCGACGCGGCGTAATGTCACCCATCTGGCGCTGATGTTCCGGGCACTTGAGATCATGGACCGGGACACGCTGTTCACCGAGTCGGGTCTGCAGGCCGACAAGGATTTCCACGCAGCCCTTCTGGCGGCCGCCGACAATGACCAGCTGACGTCGCTTAACACGTCGATCGGTGTGTCCGTCGCCCTGTCGACCCGTTACAAGATCGAACACGACGTGCTGGGCCCCGATCCGGTCGCCGCTCACAGGGCTGTCTATGACGCCATCGAACACGGCGATGCCGCTGAAGCGCGCTGGTGCATGGAATCCCTGATTCGCCAGGCGATGAAGGACATCGTCAAACGGCGAGAGTCGGGAAACTGATCCGCGCAGGCATTTACCTCCCTGGCATCCCCCTTTTCTGCATGAGGCCCTGACATCCGGATCGCGGCTAAAACTGGATATCGGCCGCGCAATTCTGGCGAATAAACACGTCGTGCGTCGGCATGACATCGCAGCATTTCATAATGACGTCGCGCGTATCCGCCAGCCACCGCGTCAGGCCAGCCCCATCAAGACTAAGGGTGAGCGGATCCGGCGCCCTGGGCCGTATCCCCTGCCCCCACATGACCGCCAGCCAACTGTGCAGCCTGAACTGTTCTCCCCGCTCTTCCGGGATCCGTCCCCGGCTCCGGAACAGTTCCAGGCGCTGCGTCAGGCTGTCCGGGACGGACATTGATGTGCAGTAGCGCCAGAACTCGGAATCGTCGCGCTGGCCGACGTGGTAGTGCAGAATCAGAAAGTCGCGAATATCCTCATATTCCCGGGTCATGGCCCGGTTGTAGGCATCGATGTCCGCCTGGTCGAAGCCGGTGTCCGGAAAATAATACTGAAGCCGGGCAATGCCGTTCTGGATCAGCATGATCGAGGTCGATTCCAGCGGCTCCAGGAACCCCGACGCCAGCCCCAGCGCCACACAGTTCTTGTGCCAAAAGGCCTTGCGCCGTCCGGTCGTGAAACGAATGAGCCTGGGATCGCCGATGCGTTCAGCCTTCAGACCGGCGAGAAAGGCGTCGCACGCCTCGGTTTCACTCTGGAAATGGCTGGCGAAGACAAGGCCGTTGCCATCACGGTGCTGCAACGGGATGCGCCATTGCCAGCCGGCACTCATGGCCGTCGACCGCGTGAAGGGAACCGGCGCATCCTGGCGACGGGTGGGCGCGGCATAGGCCCGGTCGCACGGCAACCAGTGGCTCCAGTCCTCAAAGCCGGTCTGAAGCGCTTCGCCCAGCAGCAGCGAACGGAATCCGGTGCAGTCGATGAACAGGTCACCGTCGATGGCGCGGCCGTCCTGCAGATGCAGCGCCCGGATGCCGCCTTCGTCGGACAGCTCTACCCGCTCGATCCGGCCCTCGACGCGCCTGACGCCCCGCGCCTCGGCGAACTGGCGCAAAGTCAGCGCATAAAGTCCGGCGTCGAAATGAAAGGCGTATTCGATGCCGGCCAGAGGTGAGTTCTGGCCTTCCGGCCGCATGAACTTGCGGTTCCGCGACGCCATCGCCTGGAGGTTATAGAGCCCGAGATCGTCGGGCCCGCCGCGTTCGAGCACATCTCTCAGCCAGACGGCATGGAAGGGCAAGGAACCAAAGTCGCGGCCATTGGCGCCGAAGGCGTGATGATAGGTGTGGCCGATCCGTCCCCAGTTCACGAATTCGATGCCGAGCTTGAACGTGCCCTGGGTCGACCGGATAAAGGCGTCCTCGTCGATGCCGAGGTGATGGTTGAAAACACGAATATAGGGGGTCGTGGCTTCGCCGACGCCGACCGTCCCGATCTCATCGCTCTCCAACAGGACGATCTCTTCGATGTCGTCGCGCAGGATTTTCGCGAACCACGCGGCGCACATCCATCCGGCGGTGCCGCCGCCGGCGATGACCACCTTGCGAACCGCTTTACCGGCGTGCTGCGTCATTCTTGTTCCCTCCAGGCAAGGGAGTGATCGATAAAAAAGTGGCCTGACATTGGGTGTTGTCAGGCCACAGTGTGCACGTCTGGCGGATCAGGCAGCCTGTGTCACAGGAGAATGCACGCTATGTCTGATCCGTCGTGACGTGAGTGAGGCGGGTGCTCAGGGAAAGTACCCGCCACGGGACAGGGTCAGAAGGTCGTCCTGGCCGTCAGGGTAAAGCTGCGGCCGTCGTAGTCGATCCAGCGAACCACGCGCTGGTCGTTCTCATATTCGTAACGCTTCTCGTTCGTGATGTTGTAGGCGTCCAGCGACAGGGAGATCCGGTCGTTGAGGTTGTAGGAGGCCGACAGATCGAGCTGTCCGCGCGCCTTCACCGACCGGGCGCCGCCCGTATAGGTGCCGTTGGCGTTGAGCGGGTAGTCCGTGCGGTAGTTGTAGACGGCGCGGATGCCGAACTTCGGCGTTTCGTAGTAACCGATCAGGTTCGCGGTGTGCTTCGAAATGCCGGGGAACGGTGCGATGGCGGGGCTCTTCGAGTCCGTATAGGCGTAGTTGAAATTGCCGCCGAAGTTCTTCCAGAAGCCAGGCAGGAAGTCCAGGTTCTGCTGGATGTTGAACTCCCAGCCCTCGACCGTGGTGTCGCTGTCAAGATTGTAGTTGCCCGAAGCGAAGATCCGCGTCGTGCTGTTCGACGTGGCCAGGCTGGTCGCCGTGCAGTACTGGCCGTCCCAGGACAGCGTGCCGAAGCCCCAGGTCGAACCGTCGGCCGGACACAGGATGGCCGGGTCCGAGGTGCCGACGATACGGCCGGTGATGACCTTGCGGAAATAGGCCAGGGCCAGCAGGCCGCCGGGGCGGTTGTACCATTCCAGCGAGACGTCGACCGAGTCGGCCAGGTACGGCTGCAGCTTGTTATTGCCGATACGGACCGAGGCGTTATAGATCGACATGGTCGAGGTCGACTGCGATGAGTTCAGCACGCGCTCGCCGATGCGGGTAACCGGCGAGAACTGGCGGTCCTGCGGCCGGACGTAGGTCTTGTAATAGGCGCCGCGCAGGACCAGATCGTCCTTCAGGTCCAGGGCAAAGATCGCCGACGGCAGCCAGTAGTTATACTTGTTCTCGATGCGCTGCCATTTGAAATCCGACAGGGAACCGGCGACGCCGGTGAACGAACGGACCAGGTCGAGGGAATCGATCGTGTTGTCCGTGCCTTCGTAGCGGGTGCCGATATTACCGCGCAGGCGGTGACCCAGCACTTCGGTATCGTACTTGACCTGGATATAGGCCTGGGTCAGCGCGTTCTCGGTTTCGTAGTTGTTGTCCGCGAAGGCCCCGTCACGGTAATAGACGTTGAAGCCGCGCGTGGTCAGCCCGCCGCCGTTATAGACATCGACCGGAGTCACGGCGTCGATGAAGCGTTCCGCGTCGATGACCTGCCAGTTCTTGCTGATCTTTGCGTCGCCGTTCATGAAGTCGTCGACGAAGTCCGGCGTGTACAGCATGTCGCTGGTCAGGTTCTGCAACTGGGCGCCATAGGCCATGTTGCGGAAGCCGTGCGACTTGAACTCATTCTTCTCGAGGCGCAGACCGCCCTTGACCGCAGTGATCGGGCCGAAGTCCAGATTGCGCTCGATATCGACCTGAGCCGAGGTGACCGTCTGGTCGGCGAAGCTTTCGGAGCCGGAGATGTTGAGGTAGTACAGGCCATTGGAGCGCAGATAGCCTTCGGGGTCGCCATTGGCGCCCTGCCAGGCCCAACCGTTGTTGAACAGGGCGTTCTGCGGCGTCGGCGTGACGTTGTAGGCAAAGCCGTCCAGTTCGCCGAAACCGGTGGTCAGCGTGCCCGAAATGCCGTTGGTTCCGCCGGAGACCGGGTTGGTCTGGAGGTCCAGCTCGGTTTCGAGCGAAGAATTCGAGCCCTTGGAGCCGGCGACGACGAAGTTGATCTTCCAGTCTTCGTTGTTCCAGTCCAGGTTGGCCACGAAGCCCTGGGCCTGCTGATGCTGTGAATAGAGGCGCGTCGACGACTTGGCCGGGAAGTTGTCGTAGGCGGCGGTCTCATAGACCCAGCGGCCGTCCGACATCTGGACCGGGGTCCCCGACGGCGTGATGGTGCCGGCGCCGTCCCAGACGGCGTTGATCAGGAAATACTGGGTCGTTTTGGGCAGGTCGCGGTTGGTGTAGTAACCGATGATGCCCATCTTGGTGTTGTCGTTGGGCTTCCATTCGATACCGGCCGTCGCCGTGACCAGGTCACCCTTGTTTTCGCGGGTGTACTGGCGGATGGCGTCCAGCGCGTAAACGCCGGTATTGCCCTTCGAACCCGTCGTGCTGGTGTTATAGGCCGAAGTGCCCAGGACATCCGACAGCGAGCGGCAGAACGATGCTGTGGTCGGGCATGGCGTCGCCGAATAGTACTGGCCGTAGGTCGAGGCGAAGTTGGCGGCGCTCAGGCCCGTCAGGCCCGGCGTCAGGCGGCTGTAGCCATTGTAGCGCAGGGTATCGCGGCGGAAGTCTTCCTTCTTGTACGCCACGGTGCCGAACACGGCCAGGTCGGAGCTGAGGTGCTTGTTGTAGCCGATCGTCACGGCCGGCGCCACGCTGCCACCCAGTTCGTTATACTCGGCCGATACCTTGGCCATGCCGCCGTCCACGCGCGACAGGGCAGGCGCGATCTGCATGTCGACATTGCCGCTGAGGCCGCCCGACTGGGCATTGGCCATGGGCGACTTTTCGATGACGAAGGCCGAGAAGATGTCCGAGTTGAAGGCGCCGAGCGGCGAGCCCTGGTCATTGGCCAGCGACGGCGGGGCGGCAAAGGCCACGCCGTTCAGCGTCGTACGTGCATAGGATCCTGGCATGCCGCGCACGTTGATGGTCGCATTGCGGCCTTCGGCCTCACGGTTGATCTGGACGCCCGGAATGCGTTGCAACGCCTCACCGACATTCAGGTCCGGGAAGCGGCCCAAGCCGTCGGAGGAAATACCATCGGTGATTTCGATGTTCTGCTTTTTTGCCCTGACAGCATCGGCATAGCTCTTCTTGAAGCTTGTCACGACGACGACATTATCGTCGCCGGCTGGCTGGGGCGCGGCGTCCTGGGCATATGCCGCTGCGTGCGTTCCGGCGATCAGTATGGAACCGCCGAGCAGCGCCAGCTTCCAGGCCTTCGCGCGGCGTGCTGGTTTAATCAGTATATTTTCCATGAGCACTAACTGTTTCCTCCACTTGTTGACGATGGAACAACCCTCCCCTGCTCCGGTCAAAACAGTTCTCAGATACCGCGCCCAAAATGCCGAAGACGGTGCGCACCCGGGACAAAGCAAGTCAGCAGATGGAAAATCCTTCCCTGACAATGACTTATTACCTCAGATCGTAAACCGGCTTGCGATCGGACCAGATATCAGCGTTGGACCACGGCATGAAAGTTATTTTCACATATAGAAGTCTGCAAATATGGAATGAAAATGTCAATATGATCATCTGGTGGAATTGAAATTTCACCAGCTTGGCCGTTGTCATATTTCGTCTGGAAACAATCCAGAAAAGCGATTTCAATTTTCATTAATGGTAATTTGTTTTATATAACAATAGGAAACCTGAAGCAGGCAGGGGGTTCTGGGCGCTATCTTTGCGTCCGCATCAGGCCCTTCGTGTTGCAGAAATGCCTCATAAATCGCGCAAAATTTTCTCCGTACTTTTTCTCACTGCGCCCCAATACCCGTATCCGCCGGCCCCATTAGAGGACGTGGCGAACGACGACTCGGGGGCGGCAGTTCACGACGCGTGGCCCCGCCAGACGCACGCATGCAGACACACCCGTCCAGACCATCGCTGCCTCAACTTATATATAAAAAACTATTTTGCATATGAATTTACGGCGGCTATTAAGGATCAATGATGTCGCAAGGCCTTCCGGTTCGTCGTCGTACGGGCTCCGGAGGGATTGGATGTCGTGAGGAATAACCTTCAGGAGCACGACATGCTGGGCCGACGCGACCTTTTAAAAACCGCGGGTTTACTCGGCATTTTGCCGTTCAGCCTTCCTGTCTCCGCAGCCCGCGCGACTCCGGTGGAAATGGACCGCGCCCTCGCGCCCTCACCCGGCGACAAGACACCGGTCCGGGAGGTATTGTCCCTCAACAAGGGCTGGCGCTTCCTGGAGGGCGACGTGCCCTTCCCGAAGATCCTGGGGCATGGCTGGTCGTATGCCAATGCGAAAGCCGGCTCCGCCTGGGGCGCGGCTTCACCGACCTATGACGACACCGAGTGGCAGACCGTCACGCTGCCGCACGATTTCGCCAGCTTCCAGCTGCCCGACCGGAATGAGAACCTGGCACAGGGTTATCGCAAACGCGGAATAGGCTGGTACCGCAATCTGCTCCGGTTCGACGAAGCCGACCGTGGAAAGCATATCGAATTGCGGCTGGACGGTATTTCGACCCACGCCACCGTCTGGCTGAACGGCACGCTCGTCAACAGGAACTGGTCGGGCTACAACTCGATATATATCGACATCACCCCGTTCGTGACCTACGGCGAATCCCTGAACTCGCTGGTCATCCGCGCCGACGCCGATGCCATGCAGGGCTGGTGGTACGAAGGCGCCGGCATCTACCGCAACACCTGGATCGTCA
>CAMLLA010000240.1 GCA_946480525.1 uncultured Asticcacaulis sp.
TACTTCGTGCCGGTAAATTCGAAAAACGCGGACGCCGGGATCAGGCATCTTTGGCTGTTTTCAAAATGCCGGCCTTCGGAGCGGAAGTTGAACACCGGTCCGCCCCTGCCCTTTGGTGGAAATCCGAACGTCATCTGCGCCAGTTCCACCCCATTCCCCGCCCGGCGCATGACAGGACCCGAAGCCCCGATACGGATATCGTCGGCTTGCGGCAGGTCGTCGGCGGACTGATGTGACGGCGTCCCGATATCCAGGTCATGCAGGGCCTTGGTATAGGCCTGCCAGCGGATATGCTGTTCGTAATCGTTGCACATGGCAAAGGCTCCGGAAACAAGGCCTACTGCCATGCAAAATACCTTTGCTTTTCAAAGGCTATATCTGCTCAGGACTAGCCGCTTCACCATAAATTTTCAGTACCGGACCACCGACCGCCCTTCCCTTACGTAATCCTTACGCGCGCACGGCCAATACCTGCGAAATCATTACGCGGCTTGCGCTATGACGTTCGCATTCGCAGCATTGCGTACCCTGGGCTGCGACCTCTCCTCCGCAGAAAGGATATGATCATGGCCGACTCCCCCAATGATATTCCGAACCGTCTCAAGGACTCGGCGGAAAAAGCTCAGGCAGCAGCGCGGGAAAACGCACAGCGCGCCGCCAATGTCGGCCGTGAAGGCTTCCGTCAGGCCAGCGAAAATGCCACCAACATCGCCAGCCGCAGCCTGGAAATGGGCAATCAGGCGCTGGGAGCCTATGTCGAAGCCGGCAAGCAGGCTGCGTCGGCCCTGGGCGACGTCAACAAGGCCGTTACCGAATCCTATAGCCGGTCGCTGGCTGACTATGACGAATTGTCGAAGAAGGCGCTGAACTGCCGCACGACGCAGGATCTGATCGACCTGCAAACGACCGCCCTGCAGAAGATGCAGGACAATATCAACGAAACGGCGCGCATCTACAGCCTGTTTATCGGCGCGTTCACCCGTACTGCGGAGTCCGGCGTTACCCGCGCTACGCAAACCGCCGAGAAGGCCGCCGAACAGGCAAAGACAACCGTCGGCGCCTGAGCTGGGTTTTTAACATGGAAAGCCTCGCTCCGCGAGGCAACACGGACAGGCAGCCTAAACGGCTTAGGTCACGCGCGCTCCATCATCCTTGAAGGGAATCCACAGATGCACACAGATGGATGCGCTAACGCGCATCTAACACAGATGATCCGTGCGGATGGATAAGACGAGCGTCACTATTAAAGCTCTCGACGGCGCTTTGCGCCGTCATGACATGAAGTCATTTTGTACGAAACTTCCACGCGTACGGGATCATCTGTGCGCTGCGAAGCAGCGATCTGTGTCCATCTGCGGATTCCCTTAAGCACCGTTTTCACGCGCTCAGTTCTGGCCGTATGAAAAGAAGCGGCGCCTTTCCGCGGTTAACCTATCGTATAGCCGTCCACGGCTTCGACAGCAGGGCCGCGCAGGTGATCAATCCGACCAGCGAGTAGGTTTGCGGGAAATTGCCCCACAGTTCGCCGCTATCGACCTTGACGTCCTCGGACAACAGGCCCGAATGGGTCCGCCGCGCCAGCATGGCTTCGAACAGGTCCCTCGCCTCCTCCGTCCGGCCCATCATGTGCAGGGCTTCGATGTACCAGAAGGTGCAGAAGTTGAACGCCGTCTCGGGCTCGCCGAAATCATCGGGCTCAACATAGCGATAGAGATTGTCGCCGTGGCGCAACTGACGCTCGACCTCGGCAAAGGTCGCCACGCAGCGCGGATCGTCCGCGGCCAAGAAGCCAAGTTCGAACAGTTGCAGCAGGCTGGCGTCGACCTCTTCGCCGCCGAATGAGCCGGCGAAATACCCCTTTTCGGCGTTCCACGCCCGCTCCTCGATGGCGCGGCGGATGGTGTTGGCGCGCTCGACCCAGTAGAGTGTCCGATCGACCAGCCCCAGGACCGACGCGGCATTGGCCAGCCGGTCACAGGCCGCCCAGCACAGCAGCGCCGAATAGGTATGGACGCGGGCGATGGTGCGGAACTCCCATAATCCGGCATCGGGCTTGTCGTACATGGCGAAGGCGCGCTCCCCGACCTTTTCCAGGGTGTTGAAGTCCTCGACGCTACCCTGGTGCAGAAAGCGCTCATCGAAGAAGGATTGCGTAAGCGGCAGCACCATCTGACCATAGACGTCGTGCTGGAAGTGCTCATAAGCCTGATTGCCGATGCGCACCGGCCCCATGCCGCGATAGCCGTTCATGCCGGGCGCCAGACGCTCGAACAGTTCGGGCTCCAGGCTGACGCTGTACAGCGGCTGGACGTGGCCGCCGGCCGAGCGGTCCGTCAGGTTGCGAAGGTAGACCAGGTAGGATTCCAGCATGTCCGCACAGCCGAGGCGATTGAGCGCGCGCACGACATAATAGGCATCCCGGATCCAGCAATAGCGATAATCCCAGTTGCGCTCGGTCCCCGGCGCTTCGGGCACCGAGGTCGTCAATGCCGCGACGATGGCGCCGGTTTCTTCGAAGGAACAGAGCTTGAGCGCAATGGCGGCACGGATGACCGCGCCCTGCCATTCCAGTGGAAGGTAAAGCGTGCGCACCCAGCCTTGCCAGTAGGAGGTGGTCGCGCGCAGCATGTGCTCGGCGTCGTTCAGCACATCGGCCGGATAGGGCTCATCCAGACCGAGATGGAAGGCCAGCGGCCCTTCCAGCCGGAAGGTCTGGCAGTCGCGCAGGTAGGTCAGCGGCGCATTGGTCGTCAGCCGCATGGCGACTGCGCCACAATCGTAGCGTACATGACTGGAGCCCGTGGTCTCCCGCGCCAGGTCGGCGCCCCAGTTGCCCGTCGGCCGGATGCAGACCCGGATGCGCGGCGTCCCGGACAAGGGCCGGACCAGGCGATAGAAGGCCCATGGCCGGAAGGTACGGCCCATTTGATGAAAGCGCGGCGCAAAATCGATGACTTCGACGCTCCCGCCCCGGCTGTCGGTCAGGACGGTGCGCAGGCAGGCAGTATTGCGGATATAGTCCTGCGTGATTTCGGCCTCGTCCTCGATCTCCACGGACCAGAGGCCCGCATCTCCGGATGCGCCCGCCGAAGGGTTGAGCAGGCTGGAAAATACCGGCTCGCCGTCGACGCGCGGACAGCAGGTCCAGACAAACCGGCCGCGCCGGTCGATCAGCGCCGCCGCCGCGCAATTGCCGATCGGCGCCAGGTCCAGGCTGTGCTGTGGGAAGGTCTCCGGCGCATTGAGAGTGCTCTGGGTTGCCAGGTCTGGTTTAAGGTCAGGACGGCTGTCTGGCATAGCAATCTCCATTAAAAGCAAATATCATTACCACAGCGATCAATGCAGACATGTTCACAAAAATTTGCAGAGGCAATCACAGAAGCGAGAGATTTTATAAAAATATAGATGAAAAGGTAGACATGACCATTGCCATTGAATAACCTTAACCATGCAAACATTGCTCCTTATAGATTTCTTATTTTTTCAATTACTTTAGAATAACTGCAATTCATCCACATGATGTCTGTATTGATCGCGCCACTTACAAAGCGCATCAGTTTTTCGCATGTGCGAAAGTTGCGGGGCGTGTAGCGTAACAAGAGGAGGCTGAGACGATGACTGGATACATATTGACCGCGAACCGACGGACATGGTGCGACGCATGACCGTTGCCGACGTCACAAGACTTCGCCTCGATACCGTGTCGCTTTTCCTTGATCTTGACGGCACGCTGGCGCCGTTCGCCGCCACGCCGGACGGTATTGGCCCGGATACCGAGCGCAACATGCGTCTTAGGCGCGTGGCCGAGCGCCTGGAAGGCCGCCTCGCCGTCGTCAGCGGCCGCTCCCTGTCCGATCTCGACCGCATTCTGGAAGGTGCTGTTGCCGCCATGGCCGGCAGCCACGGACTGGAACGCCGCACCTCCCACGCCCTTGTCACCAACGAAGCCCACCCCCAGCTTGCGCTTGCCATGGCGGAACTGGAACAGTTCGCTGGTCAGTTCGCCGATGTCCGCATCGAAACCAAGCCGTTGAGCGTCGCGTTTCACTATCGCGGCAACCCGTCGGTCGAGCCGATGGCCCAGGTTTTCGCCAACGACCTTGCCCGCCGCACGGGGCTTAAACTGCAACGCGGGGCGATGGTGGCGGAATTTCTTACCCCCGGCGGAGACAAGGGCCAGGCCGTTCGGGCTTTCATGAACGAAGCGCCGTTCGCGGGCACCACGCCGGTCTTCGTCGGGGATGACCTGACCGACGAAGACGGCTTCGCGGCCGCCGCCGATAATGGCGGCTTCGGTGTCCTTGTCGGCCCGCCTCGTCAAACATGTGCGCGTTATCGTCTGGCCGACGAACGCGCGGTCCACGCCTGGCTCGACCGGGCGCTCAGTGATGAATATCTAAGTCTGGAGAGTCCCCTGTGAGCCGCCTGATCGTTGTTTCCAACCGCGTCAATCCTCCCGCCGACTCCGGCGTCGGCACCGCCGGCGGATTGGCCATGGCACTGGCCGCGGCATTGCGTGAGGACAAGGGCCTGTGGTTCGGCTGGTCCGGCCAGACGGTGGACCAGTACACCGGGCAGATTTCCATGCAGAAGGTCGGCGGCGTCACCGTCGCCCTGCTCGACCTCGAGCCTCAGGACCAGAACGAATATTACAACGGCTACGCCAATCGCACGCTGTGGCCGCTGTTCCACTACCGCCCCGACCTCGTCAGCTATGAACGCAGCTTCGACGAAGGCTACAGCCGCGTGAACCAGCGCTTCGCCGACACGCTTCTGCCACTGATCGCGCCCGACGACCTGATCTGGGTGCAGGACTATCACCTGATCCCGCTGGCGCGCGAACTGCGGGCGCGTGGCGTGACCAACAGGATAGGCTTTTTCCTGCATATACCCTGGCCGGCCCGCCGCATCCTGAGCACCCTGCCCAAGCACGCGGAACTGGTCGAATCCCTGTTCAGCTATGACCTTGTCGGCTTTCAGACCGAAGACGACCGTGAGGCCTTCGAGGACTATGTCGTCCATGACGCCTCGGCGACCCTGACAGGAGACGGCGGCATCAACGCCTATGGGCGCTCGGTACGCGCCCGCGCCTTCCCGATCGGCATTGACGCCCAGGATTTCGCCGAGACGCTTAAGAGCGAACGCGCCGAACTGTTCTACAAGGCAATGCTCAAGAGCCAGCGCGGCCGCAAGATGCTGCTGGGCGTCGACCGGCTCGACTATTCCAAAGGCCTGGAGGAGCGCTTCAACGCTTATGACACCTTCCTGACGAACAACCCGGAAATGCAGGAGCAGTTGTTCCTGCTCCAGATCGCGACACGGTCGCGCGACGATGTCGATGCCTATCAGGACCTGCGGGCGCGCCTCGACACCATTTCCGGCAAGATCAACGGCGCCCACGCGACTGTCGAATGGGTACCGCTGCGCTACGTCAACCGCCCCTACCGGCGCGACGAACTGGCCGGCATCTACCGCTCGGCCGACATCGGGCTGGTGACACCCTTGCGCGACGGCATGAACCTGGTCGCCAAGGAGTATGTCGCGGCGCAGGATCCCAACAATCCAGGCGTACTTGTCCTGTCGCAGTTCGCCGGCGCGGCGGAAACGATGAAGGACGCCCTGATCGTCAACCCCCTGAGCCGGGAGGACATTTCCGAAGCCATCCATCGTGGCCTGACCATGCCGCTGAAGGAACGCAAACGGCGGTGGGAGGCGCTTTACGACAATGTCTGGCGCTTCGATGTCGGCCATTGGCGCGACGACTTCGTTACCGCTCTCAAGGCGCCCGTGCCCGCGCCTCCCCAGGAAGCCCGCCCCGTCGGCGAAGAACTGGAAAATATCTAAGCGGCAGCCTCAAGAAGCCAGTCGCGGAACGCCAGCGTGGCGGGTGTTCCGCGCCGGGAATTCAGGCGCGCCTGGCTCTGATGAAGGACCCGACATCCGCAAACGCATTATGGGCCCTGTCCGGGATACGTTCGAGCCAAAAGCCACGGTCGCCGGCCCGGCCTGAAAACCTCCTTCCAGCGCCCGCGCCGAGCCTCACAGCCAGGCGGAACCTGCGGACAAATGCAAACGTTTGCCAAACTTGCACGTTTTTGGCGAAATTCAGATTTCAGTAATCATTTGCGAACGCTCTCTTAACCAAACGTCCGCAATATGGCCCGGACTGGTGGGCGAGGTGTATCTTTTGTCGCCCTCCTGCATTCTCAATATGAGGGTACGTCGTGGACGACTTAATTGCTGAATTCCTGACCGAAACGGCCGAAAGCCTGGAAGTCGTCGATAGCGAACTCGTAAGGTTCGAAGCCAACCCCAACGACCGCAAGACGCTCGACAATATCTTCCGCCTTGTTCACACCATCAAGGGCACCTGCGGCTTCCTGGGTCTTCAGCGCCTGGAAGCGGTCGCCCACGCCGGTGAGACCCTGCTGGGCCGTTTCCGCGATGGCAAGCTGGACGTCACGCCGATCGCCGTGACCTTGGTCCTGCATTCGATCGACCGCATCAAGGTGATTCTGGCGGGCCTGGAGCAGACCGGCAACGAACCCGACGGCAACGATCACGACCTGATCGCGCAGCTGGAAGCCATGGCCGAAGGCCACGAGGTCGACCTGACTGCCGTCCAGACCGTCGAAGTGCCGGATCGTC
>CAMLLA010000241.1 GCA_946480525.1 uncultured Asticcacaulis sp.
CTGATAACCATGAAAAAGATAATCCTGCCTGCCATCGCCTTGACGGCCCTGATCGCCGGTTCGGTCCAGGCCGCGCCACACAGCATCCGCGAAATGATCAAGGAATACGACCTCAACGTCGACCAGAAGGTCTCGCGCGATGAGTTCGACGCCGTGCGCAAGATCCGCTACCTGACCATGGACGCAGACGGAAATGGCACGCTCAGCAAGGTGGAATATGTCGGCGAATTCGAAACACGCCTGAAGAAGGATCTCGAATCCGAGAACGACGCCGCCAGGGCGAAGGAAGAATATGACCGCCAGATGCGCCAAGCCGATGTCCGCTTCGGCGTGCTCGATACCGACAAGGACGCGAAGATGACATTCGACGAGTATGTCTTCTCGGGCCACCAGATGTTCAACCGCCAGGATATCGACAAGGACGGCCTGGTCACCCTGACCGACAGCGATCTCCTGAAAAGACAAAAGTCCGAAGGCAAGGGTGACGACTTCATTTCGCCCTGACGTCCACGCCTGAAGCCATGTGCTGGATTGATGTTTCCTCTAAATCGGTCCGGTTGGGTTCTTGACGCGGCTTGCGCCCGCACCTCTTAATCGAGGCGCGGGCATTTTCATGCGTGGCGCACCGTAAAAGACGCTTGCCAACCCCTATGATATCTGACCATTATTTTGAAATGGTCAGGCCAAAAGACCGGCTCAAGCCGGCTGTACCGCGCCTTCCCCGGGGCGTGCGCGTAATCGGACCGACAGAGAGAGGATGATATGAAAAAGGACATCAATGCCCGCCGCGATTTTCTGATGCAGGCTGGCATAGCCAGTGTCGCGGCTATGGGTTTTGCCGCCGGCGATGTGAAGGCCGAAACCCTGGCCCCGCCTCCGGAATTCAAACCGCAGCACAAGGTGCGCTTTTCGGTCTGCGGCGTCAGCCACGACCACATCCACGGCATGATCGCCGCCATGAAACGCGGCGGCGGCGAGCTGGTCAATGCCTGGGGCGCCGAGCCCGACAAGATGGCGACCTTCCGCCAGCGCTATCCCGAGGCGCGTATCCTGGCCACCCAGGACGAGGTGATCAACGACGACACCCAGCTGATCCTGACCTCGCACGTGCCCAACGAGCGCACCCATATCGGCATCCGCGCCATGAAGGCGGGCAAGGACGTGCTGGCGGACAAGCCCGGCATCATCACGCTGAAGGACCTGGCGCTGGTGCGTAAAGTCATCAAGGAAACCGGCCGCAAGTACGGCATCCAGTATTCCGAGCGCCTCGATGTGCGTGCTGCCGTCCACGCCGGCGAACTGATCAAGCAGGGCGCCATCGGCAAGGTCATCCAGACCATCAACCTGGCGCCGCACCAGATCGTCCAGGGCGGCGGCGATGCCGGCGGTGCGGGCAAGCGGCCGGAATGGTTCTGGGACGACCGCCTGTTCGGCGGCATCCTGGCCGACATCGGCTCGCACCAGGTCGACCAGTTTCTCTACTACACCGGTTCGAAATCGGCCGAGATCGTGTCCTCGCAGATCGCCAATATCGGCTTTCCCGACCGCCCGCGCTTCCAGGATTTCGGCGACATGACGCTGCGCGGCGATGCCGGTCTCGGCTATGTCAGGCTCGACTGGTATACGCCCAAGGGGCTGGGCACCTGGGGCGACGGCCGCCTGTTTATCCTGGGCACCGAAGGCTATATCGAGGTGCGCAAATACACCAATGTCGCGGTCAGCAAGCAGGGCAACAACCTGTTCATCGTCGACCAGAAGGAGGCGCGCTTCATCGACTGTTCGAATGGCGACCTGCCGTTCGGTCCACAGTTTATCGCCGACATCGTCAACCGCACCGAAACCGCGCAGAGCCAGGAGATGGCCCTGCTGGCCGCCGAACTGTCGATCAAGGCGCAGGTGAACGCCAAGACGGTAAATATCTAGACTCAGCCGGCCCTTACCAAAAGATTGGAAGGGCCGGATTCATGAAAAGCGTCTGGGAGGATGCAAATGACCAAACTGACTAAACGTGGCCTGATCCGGGCCGGACTGGCGACGGCGGTCGCGGCGGGCTTCCCGGCCATCGTGCCATCGACCGTCTTCGGCCAGTACGCGCCGTCGAAGCGCATCAATGTTGGTGCCATCGGCAATGGCCGTATCTCGCGTGGCCACGACATGCCGGAGGTGCTGAAGGACAGCCGCGCGCGCATCGTCGCGGTGTCGGACGTCGAAGCCCACCGCATGGAAGAGGGCAAACAGTTCGTCAACGACTTCTACGCCAAGCAGACCGGCAAGCCCTACGATGGCGTCAAGACGTTTGCCAACTATCACGACCTGTTGGCCGACAAGGACATCGACGCCGTCATCGTCTCGACGCCAGACCACTGGCACGCGATTATGGGCATCCACGCGGTCAAGGCCGGAAAGGATGTCTATCTGCAAAAGCCGGCGTCGCTGACGATCGCCGAGGGCCGCGCCCTGTCGGACGCCGTCAATGCGTCCGGCCGTATCCTGCAGATCGGCAGCCAGCAGCGCACCAACATGCCGCAGTTCCGCAAGGCGGCGGAGTGGGTGCGCAATGGCCGCATTGGCCAGATTACCCGCGTTGAGATCGGCCTGCCGGGCGATCCCGCCGGCGGCGATCCGACCCCTCAGCCGATACCCGCCGGTTTGAATTACGACGCCTGGCTGGGCTCGACGCCGTACGTGCCCTACACGCTCGATCGGGTTCATCCGCGCGTCGGCTATGACCGGCCGGGCTGGCTGCGTCTGCGTCAGTTCGGCGCCGGCATGATCACCGGCTGGGGCTCGCACCACATCGACAGCGCCCACTGGGGCATGGACACTGAATATACCGGCCCGATCGAAGCGTGGGTGGACCACGTCGAATATCCGACCTCGGGCCTGTGGGACGTGCACGGCAAATTTCGCACCGAGGCCCTCTATGCCAACGGCGTACGCATGAGCATCAGCGGCGATTACCCGAACGGCATCAAATATATCGGCACAAAGGGCTGGCTGTTCGTGTCGCGTGGCGATGCGGCGGCGACAGCGTCTGACCCCAAGTCCGGCAAGGCCAAGGCCTTGGATGCTTCGGATCCGAAAGTCCTGACTTCGGTCATCGGGCCGGATGAGATCAAGCTCTATACGGCCGATGAGCAGCATACCAACTGGCTGGACTGCATCATCAGCCGCAAGCCGCCGATCTCGCCGGCGGAGATGGGCCACCGCGCCTGCTCGACCTGCCTGGTGCACGACATTGCGATGGTGTTGAAGCGGAAGGTTTATTGGGATCCCGTAGCCGAGCGCTTCAGGAACGACGATGCAGCAAACGCCATGCTGTCGCGTCCGATGCGCGCGCCCTTTACGATCTGACATCGACAATATTCCCTTCTCCCCACGGAGAGGGGAGAAGGTGGCTCACGCCAGTGAGCCGGATGAGGGGTTGGTTCCACGCGGATAGAACCCCTCACCCCTACCCTCTCCCCTCGAGTGGGGAGAGGGAGCTTAAGCACAACGAGGGCCTCCAATGCTTACCAAACGCGATTTAAAAGTAGGAGCACTGACACTCAGCTTGACGCTTGGCGCCATCGCCGCGGTCTCGATCGCCGCTGACGCCACCAAGCCCATCCTTGGCCCAACCACCTTCGACTGGAACGATATGAAGGTGACCAAGACCGATGTCGGCGAAGTCCGCCAACTGGTCCGGCAACCGACCGCTACCCTCGACGAGCTGGAAATGCACGTCACCACGCTCAATCCCGGCACGACCTCGCACCCGCCGCACACCCACCTCAACGAAGAGCTGGTCATCATCCGCGAAGGCACGGTCGAGGTCTTTAACAGCGGCAAGTGGGTGCGCCTGGGGCCGGGCTCGGTGATCTTCAATGCATCGAACGATCCGCACGCCCTGCGCAATGTCGGCAATACGCCCACCACGTATCACGTCATTAACTGGTCGCCGGACCAGGCGCGTCTCAAAGCGGCAAAATAGGCCCTTTACGCACCCGCAAAATCAAGCGGACTGCATTTTTACATGACGGTGGGCATGGTGGCGCGAAAGCGCCAACACAGGAGACCGCCATGGCCACCGCCACAGCCGAGTCCGACCTCTCCATTCCCGCAACGTCCACGCCTGAATCCAGTCTCGGCACCCTGACACGGCCCGCCGACCAGATCGAGGACCCCTATATCTGGAAACCGGCGGGTGCATTCGGCCTCCAGGCTGTGCAGGCCAAGGCGGTACCCCCGGTACAGCCCGTTGCCCAGCCGGAATCGCCCCCCATGGCCAAGGCGAATGAAGCCTATGAAGCCCTGTGGCGCTGGCGTGATTTCGCAGCCGGTGTCGCCGTCGGCGCGATCTCCATAATTGCTTTTAGCCTGGCCTATCGGCTGGAACAGCGTTAAAGAACGTCGAATTGGTCTGACCATTGACTTGACGGTCTCCTGATCTCCTGATACCGCATAACAGGATGCGCAATGCGATAAGGCGCGTCAAAATAGCGCCGGCAACAGGCGCGACAGGACAAGGAGATGCCTATGCCCCGCACGCTTGCCGCCGCGCGCCGTCTTGTCGCGTCGTCCGCCATCATCGCCGTCGCAGTCCTTGCCGCGCCCGCGGTCGCAGCGCCGCCGGTTCCACCCGCCTGCCAGACCGCGGCTTGCGCCTTTCTTGACAAAAGCCTGACACCCGAAGCGCGGGCCAAGGACCTTGTCGGCCGCATGACTTTGGAAGAAAAGGCCTGGCAGATGGGCAATGCGGCGCCTGCGCTGCCACGTCTGGGTCTGCCTGCCTATGACTGGTGGAACGAAGTCCTGCATGGCCTTGCGCGCGCCGGCCACGCCACCGTCTATCCGCAGGCCATCGGCATGGCCGCCACCTGGGACAAGGGCTTGATGCTGGAAATCGGCAAGGCCATCGCCACCGAAGGCCGCGCCAATTACAATGCTGAACTGGCCCGCAGCGGCGCCACTGCACGCTATTTCGGCGTCAACTACTGGTCGCCCAATATCAATATCTTCCGCGACCCGCGCTGGGGCCGCGGCCAGGAAACCTACGGCGAAGACCCCTACCTGTCGGGCCACATGTCGATCCCCTTCATCAAGGGCATCCAGGGCGACGATCCTGATTACTTCAAGGGCATCGCCACGCCCAAGCACTTCGTCGTCCATTCGGGGCCCGAGCCGCTGCGCCACGGATTCAATGTCGATGTGTCGAAGTTCGACCTGGAAGACACCTATACGCCGGCCTTCCGTTCGGCCATCGTCGATGGTCAGGCCTATTCCATGATGTGCGCCTATAACGCCATCGACGGTTATCCGGCCTGCGCCAGCCCGATGATGGAAAAGCTGGTCCGCAAGGACTGGGGCTTCAAGGGCTTTATCGTATCGGACTGCGACTCGGTCGACGACATGGTCACCGGCCACAAGAGTCACAAGGATCACGCCGCGGCTTCGGCCGCCGCCATCCGTGCCGGCACCGACCTCGACTGCGGCGACAGCTACCGCGCCCTTCCGGCCGCCGTCCGCGCCGGCCTGATTACCGAAGCCGAAATCGATAAGGCTCTCATCCGCCTGATGGAGGCCCGCATCCGCATGGGGCTGATCGACGGCGGCCCAGAAAACGTGAAAAGCTATGATGATATTCCGCTGACGGCCATCAATACGCCCGAGCACCGGGCGCTAGCCTTGCGCGCCGCCGAGGAAGCCATTGTCCTGCTCAATAACAGCAAAGGCCTGCTGCCGCTGAAGGGGACAGAAAAGATCGCCGTCATCGGCCCGAACGCCCAGCACCTGCAAAGCCTGGAAGGCAACTATACCGGCGCAGCGGTCGATCCGTCCTATCCGCTCAATGGTCTGCGCGGCGTCTATGGCGATCGGGTGACCTATGCGCCCGGATCGGCGCTGATGGAAAACATGCCGATCGAGATTCCCTCGATCTTTCTCAAGCCGTCCGAAGGCAGCCGCGACAACGGCCTGAAGGGCGAATATTTCGACAATCCGACCTTCTCGGGCGCGCCGAAAATGACGCGCACCGACGAAGTGATCAATTTCGACTTCTACCACGCCGGCCCGACGCGCGACTTCGAGCCGCTGAACTTCTCGGTGCGCTGGACGGGCGTGCTGACGCCACCGGCGGCCGGCACCTACAAGCTGACCTTCCGCATGTCGACGCCGCGTGCCGGCCAAAGCCAGCCGAACGTCAAGGTGTGGCTCGACGGCAAACAGATCGTCCAGGGCGACATGATCGGCAAGACGACCGAGGTTGCCTTTACCGACACCAAACCGCACGAGATTCGCGTTGATTACGTCCGCGCCAATGAGGACCGCCTGGTGGCGCTCGACTGGGTCGCGCCTGCGCAGGTGCTGATCGACGGCGCGGTAAAGGCCGCGCAGGAGAGCGACGTCGTGGTCGCCTTTGTCGGCCTGTCGCCCGACCTCGAGGGCGAAGAGATGAAGGTCGACTATCCGGGTTTCGATGGCGGCGACCGCCTGACGCTGGCCCTGCCCGACGCCCAGCGCCAGATGCTTGAGGCCGTCAAGGCGACCGGCAAGCCCCTCGTGGTCGTCTATCTAACCGGCGGCGCCGTGTCCGATCCGTGGGTCGAACAGAACGCCGATGCACTGGTCCAGGCCTGGTATCCCGGCCAGGCAGGCGGTCAGGCGAT